>JAIVER010000021.1:7565-11004 GCA_023864145.1 Thiohalomonas sp.
CCCTGAGCCAGTAAGCAGCCCTGAGCCAGTAAGCAGCCCTGAGCCAGTAAGCAGCCCCGAGCCCGTTATTCATTCAAAACAGGTTATTCCCCCTGATCCTGTCGATAACTCAGAGTCAGAAAACAGCACTGAGCCTAAAAACAGTTCTGTATTCGATAACACTTCTGAAGCCACCAAAAAAAGTCTGTTTGGTCGTCTAAAACAACGTCTGAGCAAGACCCGTAGTTCTATTACCGATGGTATCAGCAATGCCATTCTCGGCAAAAAAGAAATCGATGATGATCTGCTTGAAGAGATTGAAACACAGTTATTAGTCTCGGATATGGGTGTTGAAGGCAGTATGTCCATTATTGATAGTCTCACTGATCGTATTTCTCGCAAGCAGTTATCCGATGCTGACTCCCTGTTTCAGGCACTCGAAGAAGAAATGAATACACTTCTGGAGCCTGTTGATGTACCACTTACAATTGATACCAGTAAAAAACCTTATGTGATCCTCATGGTTGGCATCAATGGTGCCGGAAAAACAACCACTATTGGCAAATTGGCGAAAAAGTTCCAAAATGAAGGTCATTCAGTCATGCTTGCTGCTGGCGATACTTTTCGAGCCGCCGCCGTTGAGCAATTGCAGGTTTGGGGTGAACGTAATGATATTCCGGTCATAGCTCAGCATACCGGTGCTGATTCCGCTTCTGTCATTTTTGATGCCATTGAAGCCGGTAAAGCCCGAAATGTCGATATTGTTATTGCTGATACAGCCGGGCGGCTGCACACTCAAACAAATTTGATGGATGAATTAGCTAAAGTCAAACGGGTTGCTGCCAAAGTGGACGCCCGCGCACCGCATGAAATTATGCTGGTAGTCGATGCAGGCACCGGACAAAATGCCTTAAATCAGGCGGAGCAGTTTAATAAAACGGTTGGTCTGAGTGGTATTACCGTCACCAAACTGGATGGTACGGCAAAAGGTGGTATTATCTTTGCCATTGCCAAAAAGCTGAAAATTCCCATTCGCTTTATTGGCGTGGGGGAAACTATTGATGATTTACGTCCTTTTAACGGTAAAGAATTTGTTAGTGCGCTGTTAAGTCGGGATAATTCTTAATTAGTGTTCATCCGGAAATAGCTGTTTCTTTTCTTCCCCCTTTTTCAAAGGGGGACAGAGGGGGTTTAAATTGTTGATTTGCAACCCCCTCAATCCCCCTTCTACCAAAAGTAGGCCCTCTGAAGCGAAGAAGGGTGAGCTTAAAAGCAGAATAAACTGATGAACAGAAATTAGTTTCTATCCATTAACTAGCTTATATAAGGAAACCATTAATTCATGATTCTGTTTGATCAGGTCAGCAAGCGATATCAGGGGGGTAATGAAGCCCTCAGCAATCTCAATTTTCACCTGCATCCGGGAGAAATGGCTTTTTTGACGGGTCATTCCGGTGCCGGTAAAAGTACCTTATTAAAACTAATCGCCTTAATTGAACGTGCATCCACCGGCAATGTCATTATCGGTGGTAAAAATCTGAATAAAGTAGGGCGCCATACTCTGCCCTATCTGCGCCGCAATATGGGGATTATTTTTCAGGACTATCAATTAGTCTATGATAGAACAGTATTTGACAATGTCGCTCTACCCCTTATTATCAGTGGTTTTTCCTCACGTGAAGTTAAGAAACGAGTCCATGCGGCATTGGATAAGGTGGGTTTGCTGCGCTTTGAAAAAAAATATCCAATTACACTTTCAGGTGGTGAACAGCAACGTGTCAGTATTGCCCGTGCCGTGGTCAACAAGCCTGCACTATTATTAGCCGATGAAGCAACTGGTAATCTTGATCCGGATTTATCACGTGAAATTATGAATTTATTTATGGCCTTTAATCAGGTGGGCGTTACTGTACTCATCGCCACCCATGATATCCCGTTAATCAAGCAACTGGATAAACGCATCATGCAACTCAGTCACGGGCAACTTAACCCTGGAAAAACCGGCAATACAGATCAGTTCATGCTAGATTCTTAGTATGCTCAGAGATAATATGAGTCGTTCACGTGACAACACTGTCAGTTCTCTACAACTTAGGCAGTTAAAACCCAGTTTTTCATCTCGCTTTAAAGAATTTTTTATTCGTCATCTGCAGGTATTTTTCTATTCTCTGGGTTTATTAAGCCGCTCTCCATTTGCGACCCTGATGACCGCTTCAGCTTTGGGTATTGCCCTGGCTTTGCCGGCAGGTCTGTATCTGATACTTGATCACGCCGGTCAGCTTTCCGGGGATATGAATAGTATCAATCAAATATCTTTGTTTATGAAAAAAGAGACGTCTGCCAAAGACATTAATGCACTTCAAAAAAAATTACACGCTTATCCGGAAATAGCTCAGGTCAAACACATTAATCGAGCGGCGGCATTACAGGAATTCCAGGATAATTCAGGTTTTGGTGATGCACTAAAAGCCTTAAAAAACAATCCCTTGCCTGATTTATTAATAGTATATCCCAGTTTGACGCATAGTGATCCGCAACAAATTAATACGCTGTTAATTGATCTTAAAAAAATCAAACAAGTCGACCTGGTACAGCTGGATATTCAATGGCTGCAGCGTCTTTATGCCATTATTAACATTGGTCAGAGAGGTGTGTTAATTATTGGCAGTCTTCTGGCATTAGCCGTATTACTGATTATCGGCAATACTATACGGCTTGCTATTGAAAATCGACGTAGTGAAATTGTGGTAATGAAATTAATCGGCGGCACCGATAGTTTTATTCGCCGTCCATTTCTTTATACGGGTTTCTGGTATGGGTTGCTGGGCAGTTTAATTGCTGTACTGCTGGTAAATATTTCCCTCATTATCATCAATGATCCCCTTGCCCACCTATCATCCCTTTATGATAATAATTTATTTTCACTTGGCTTGGTGGGGATTAAGATCAGCAGTACCTTACTACTTTCCGGCTGTCTGCTTGGGCTTTTTGGCGCACGAATCGCCGTTGGAAAACACCTTAAAGAGATTGAACCTAAATAATTGCTTTAGTGCTTAGCAATATTGATTGTTCACGGCTCAATTATTCTATTGCTCTTTACCTACAGCTTCTAACTTTTCTTTTTTTTCTTTATTTTTTGAGTAGAGATAAACAATCAAATTCTTTGATAAAAACATGACGGCCATAAAGCATAAGCCAATCAGAAAACCCAACCAGGGTTTTTCTTGTACTATTGTACTATTGTACTATTGTACTATTGTACTAAACCAGAGTAAATTCCCCACAGCAGTATTCCTTTATATTTTTAGCAGAAATTAGATTTGTTCTTATGTTAATGATCTTATTGTTTCGCTTCGGTAATAATAATCACATATACCCATGACCTATGAAAATGCTTGATTTTCATAGAGAAAAAGATCAAAATTATCCAATGACGCAAATTACTCTCACAGCCCATGAA
>JAIVER010000022.1:0-6129 GCA_023864145.1 Thiohalomonas sp.
TTCGACAGAAAATTAATGAGTTTTTTGATGAAATTTTACAGAGCATTGGAAAATCATTAGATTCTCGAATTAATGATAATTTCCAAGTGTTTGATCCTGCATTTTCAAGTTGATTGGGTATATTGATTGTAATCATGTAACTCAGGTTAAGCCAGGATAAAAATGCTATTATCCTGGCTCATCTTTTACTAATAACAATGGGATAACTTCTCGTATGCTTACACCGATTTCTCACAGAATTGCGCAAGAACTCAATGTTAATCAATCTCAGATAGAGGCTACTATTACCTTACTTGATGGCGGCGATACAGTGCCTTTTATCGCCCGTTATCGAAAAGAAGTTACCGGAAGTCTGGATGATTCACAATTAAGATTATTAGATAAACGATTAATATATTTACGTGAACTGGATGAACGCAGAATTGTTATTTTAAATACCATTGAAGAGCAGGGTAAGCTGACAGAAGTTCTTAAAACAAGTCTATTAACTGCACAAACAAAAACACGTCTGGAAGATCTCTATAAACCTTATAAAGTAAAACGCAGAACCAAGGCTCAACTGGCGCGTGAAGCAGGTCTTGAACCTCTCGCTGACTCGTTATTAAACGATCCCTCTCTTATTCCTGATAGCTATTCAGAACAATTTATTAACCTTGCCCCTGATCAGGAAACTAATATCGCTACTATAAAAGCTGCATTGGATGGTGCGAAGCAAATCCTTATGGAGCGTTTTGCTGAAAACCCGGAACTTATTGGCGATCTACGCGAAAGTTTATGGAAAAATGCTTTAATGGTATCTAAAGTGCTTGCCGGCCAGGAAGAGGCGGGCAGTAAATTTTCTGATTATTTTGATACAGAGGAAAAACTCGAAGATATACCTGCGCATCGTATTCTGGCCTTATTCAGAGGTAGAAAAGAAGGTTATTTAACAATTAACTCTAAACTTGATGATCTTGCTAAAGCCAATCCACAGGCACTATCATTAATGGAGCATAAAATTGCTCATTTCTTCGGTATAGAAGATCAAGGCAGGCCAGCTGATAAATGGTTACAGGAAGTGGTTAAATGGACCTGGAAAATTAAAGTAAAAACCTCTCTGGATATGGATTTAAAAAAACGTCTTAGAAAAAATGCGGATGAAGCAGCTATTGATGTGTTTGGTAAAAATCTCAATGATTTATTGCTGACATCACCGGCTGGTCAAAAAGTCACTATTGGTCTGGATCCCGGCTTACGAACTGGTGTAAAAGTCGTTGTTGTCGATGAGACCGGCAAATTTCTTGATGATGCTACTATTTATCCTCATGCACCCAGAAAACAGTGGGCTCAATCTCTTCATGTTTTATTAGCACTGGCAAAAAAATATAATGCTAGATTAATCAGTATTGGTAATGGTACAGCATCAAGAGAAACGGATAAATTAGCGGCGGATTTAATTAAACAAAATTCTGAGCTGAGATTAAATAAAATTGTTGTTTCAGAAGCCGGGGCTTCTGTGTATTCTGCCTCTGAACTGGCCTCTAAAGAATTTCCTAATCTGGATGTCTCACTTCGTGGTGCCGTATCTATTGCTCGACGTTTACAAGACCCGCTGGCAGAATTAGTAAAAATTAATCCTAAATCCATTGGTGTGGGTCAATATCAGCATGATGTCAGCCAGACTCAATTAACAAAGAAGCTGGAAACGATTGTAGAGGATTGTGTAAATGGGGTTGGTGTTGATCTCAATACTGCATCAGTACCCTTATTGGCTCAGGTTTCCGGTTTAAGTCGAACATTAGCGGCAAATATTGTTGCCTATCGTGAACAGCATGGGGCGTTTAAAAATCGTAAGGAATTATTAAAAGTGGCTCGAATGGGTGATAAAGCATTTGAACAATCAGCTGGTTTTTTACGTGTCATTAATGGGACTAACCCTTTGGATAGTTCCGCAGTTCATCCTGAAGCATATCCTTTGGTAGAAAAAATTGTCACCAATACCAGTCGTGATATTCGACAATTAATTGGTGATAGTCAGTTTCTTAAATCTCTCAATGCGGCTGATTATACGGATGAAAACTTCGGTGAACCCACGGTTAAAGATATTATTAAATAACTGGAGAAGCCAGGACGTGATCCCAGACCTGAATTTAAAACAGCTGAATTTAAGGAAGGTGTTGAGCAGCCTAAGGATTTGAAGCCTGACATGATCCTTGAAGGTGTCGTCACCAATGTCACTAATTTTGGTGCATTTGTTGACATTGGCGTTCATCAGGATGCTCTGGTACATATCTCACAATTGGCTGATAAATTTGTCAAAGATCCAAGAGATGTGGTTAAAGCCGGTGATGTTGTTAAAGTAAAAGTGGTAGAAGTGGACTTGAAGCGAAATAGAATCGCATTAACAATGCCTCTTAATGATAAACCTGAATCTGCTCCCAGACCAATGAAGGAAGCGATAACAACTAAGCGACAAAGACAAAAAGTTACGCAGACAAACAATGCAGCACCGGAAAATAATGCCATGGCAGCTGCTTTTGCCAGGTTAAAATCATAGATTTATATAAAACAAACAAATATACTTGATCTTAATCAAGAGTCACTATAGAATATCCTACTAAATAAGTAGGATATTTAAGTAAACCCCATTTAACAAATTTAAATAGATACTTTAATACTATTATAAAGTTATCACACTAGGAGAAATGAATAATGAGCGTACTTGTAGGTAAAGCAGCACCGGACTTCACAGCAAATGCAGTAATGGCAGATGGCGAAATTAAAGCTGATTTTAATTTCGCTTCACATATTAAGGACAAATATGCAGTTTTATTCTTTTATCCATTAGACTTTACATTTGTTTGTCCATCAGAGCTTATTGCTTTTGATCACCGTATTGAAGAATTCACTTCTCGTGGTGTTGAAGTCATCGGTTGTTCAACTGACTCTCACTTCACTCATAAGGCGTGGAGAAGCACACATATTAATAATGGCGGCATTGCTGAAGTAAAATATCCTTTAGTTGCTGATTTGAATCAAACAATCTGTCGTGACTATGATGTTGAAGTTGGTGGTGGAACTGGAGAAGATGGGGTATATAATCGTGGTAATGGTATTGCTTATCGTGGTTCTTTCCTGATTGATAAAAATGGTGTTGTTCGTCACCAGGTTATTAATGACTTACCTCTGGGTCGTAATATTGATGAAATGCTGCGTATGATTGATGCATTACAGTTCACTGAAGAGCATGGTGAAGTTTGTCCAGCGGGTTGGAATAAAGGTGATACTGGTATGAAAGCAACGACTGAAGGTGTTGCTGAGTACCTGGCTGAAGAAGCAGACAAGCTATAAGTGTACTTTCTTTTAAGCTAAATTTCTGATATTTTTTCAGAAATTTAGCTTTTTTTTGTTATTTTTCTCAATTCCCACTTTTACCTATCTCATTTTTATCTCTATTTTCCTGCCTGATACAAAACATTTACATTTTTTTTCAAAATTCACTCGACAAGTATTAAATTTTTGCTGAAACACTCGTAAAGAAACGATATAATGCTGGTTTAATATTAAAAAACGATTATATAAGATATGTTCATATTAATGAGTGTCTTTTTTGACATAAAGTCGGCATAAAGACAGTTTAGCTGTCTAGCGATTAATAAAAATTAAACACTATAAAATACAAGGTTATATAGGAGTTAGTTAGTGGAATTATCTGGTGGTGAAATTATTGCACAATTCCTCCATGACGAGGGTGTAGAATATCTATTTGGTTATCCAGGCGGCGCGGTATTGCAGATTTATGATGCCTTATTGCGAGCAGATAAAACCAAACATATTCTTGTGCGTCATGAACAGGCAGCAACACATGCAGCCGATGGCTATGCTCGTTCAACAGGTAAAACAGGGGTTGCACTGGTTACCTCTGGACCTGGTATGACTAATGCTGTAACAGGTATTGCAACTGCTTATCTGGATTCAATACCATTGGTTGTATTAACTGGTCAGGTGCCCACAGGTGTTATCGGCAGCGATGCTTTTCAGGAAGTTGACTCGGTCGGTATTTCACGTCCTTGTGTGAAACATAATTTTTTAGTTAAAGATATTAACGATCTTGCCGAGACTTTAACAAAAGCATTTTATCTGGCTTCCTCAGGTCGTCCGGGACCTGTTGTGGTTGATATCCCAAAAGATGTCACTGATCCGAATATAAAAATACCTTATACCTATCAGCAATCTATTGAAATGCGTTCCTATAATCCTGTGACCAAAGGGCATCCATTTCAGATTAAAAAAGCATTAGAGCTGATGCTGCAAGCTAAAAAGCCTGTTTTTTATACTGGTGGTGGTGTGGTTTTAGGCAATGCGTCTGAAACATTGAGAACATTAGTCAAAACTTTAAATTTCCCCATTACCAGTACGTTAATGGGATTAGGCGCTTATCCCAGCTCTGATGAACAATTTTTGGGTATGTTAGGGATGCATGGTACTTATGAAGCCAATATGGCGATGCATGATACCGATGTGCTCATTGCAGTAGGTGCTCGTTTTGATGATCGGGTGACCGGACATTTAGAACATTTTTGCCCTACGGCAAAAATTATTCATATTGATATTGATCCATCATCTATTTCTAAAACAGTGCAGGTTGATATACCTATTGTTGGTGATGTCGATGACGTTTTGACCAGCATGCTTGAATTACTTAAAGACTCTGATAACAAAGTAACAAATGATTCAGACGCCATGAAAGCCTGGTGGAAACAAATTAAACAATGGCGTAAGAAAAACTGTCTGCGTTACAATAAGAAGACAAAAACAATTAAGCCGCAATATGTCATTGAAAAATTAAATGAAATCACTGACGATGATGCTTATATCACCTCTGATGTTGGGCAGCATCAAATGTTTGCTGCACAATACTACAAGTTTGAAAAGCCAAGACATTGGATAAACTCAGGCGGCCTGGGTACTATGGGATTTGGTTTGCCTGCTGCCATGGGGGTACAATTAGCCCATCTGGATAAAACCGTTGCCTGTGTGACTGGCGAAGGCAGTATTCAAATGAATATTCAGGAACTAGCCACTTGTATGCAATATCAACTGCCGATTAAGATTATTAATCTTAATAATCGTTATTTGGGCATGGTAAGACAATGGCAGGAATTTTTCTATGAAGGGCGTTATGCCATGTCATATATGGATTCCATTCCTGACTTTGTAAAACTGGCAGAAAGTTATCGTCATGTTGGCATGAAGGTTGAACAGACTAGTGATGTAGAAGATGCGTTAAGAGAAGCATTTGCGATGAAAGATAAACTGGTATTTATTGATTTTATTAGCAATCGAGAAGAAAACGTTTATCCCATGATTGCTGAAG
Organism: Thiohalomonas sp.; assembly: GCA_023864145.1. Lineage (GTDB taxonomy): Bacteria > Pseudomonadota > Gammaproteobacteria > GRL18 > GRL18 > GRL18. The sequence goes on from JAIVER010000022.1 coordinate 5,357, forward strand.
GCAAGGGTCATCATGAAATGGAACTGGCTCCTGATAGTGAGCTTCTATAAGATAATCTATAGTCGTTAACACACTATTTTTAGACTACTCTCTAATAAAAGTGGTTTAATAAGAAGTAATTAAAAAAGAGTTATAAAATGCGCCATATTATATCTATTTTATTGGAAAATGAATCCGGAGCTTTATCAAGAGTTGCCGGACTATTCTCAGCTCGTGCCTATAACATTGAGTCCTTAACAGTAGCACCAACTGAAGATCCTTCTATGTCAAGAATGACTTTGGTGACCAGTGGTTCGGCTGAAATTATTGAGCAAATTACCAAACAGCTTAATAAGTTGATTGATGTAGTTAAATTAAATGATTTGAATGTTTCATGTGTACAGCATATTGAACGTGAAATGATGCTAATTAAACTCAAAGCACCGGCCTCAGCACGAGAAGAGATCATGCGCTTAACTGATATATTTCGTGCTAATATCATTGACGTGAATGGTGATACCTATACTGTTGAACTGACTGGTACGACTGAAAAACTCAATGCTTTTATCAATGTGTTTGACTGTGACAGCATTTTAGAAACAGTCCGTTCAGGTGTTATGGGTATTGCCCGCGGCAGTTCATCTTTGCACGTATAATCAATTCTTCTATTAAAGGCCGGGTTTAAAGCATAGTTTTGTTAAACTTAAACTTAAACTTAAACTTAAACTTAAACTTAAACTTAAACTTAAACTTAAACTTAAACTTAAACTTAAACTTAAACTTAAACTTAAACT
>JAIVER010000022.1:6229-10917 GCA_023864145.1 Thiohalomonas sp.
TTAATAGAAACTAATTTTTAAAAATAGTGACTAGCTGGCCTATATTGAATAGACAGGATAGTTACCAAAATGACATAAGGTTTGGATTAATGAACATATACTATGATAGAGATTGCGATCTTTCCATCATTAAAGGCATGAAAGTCACCATCGTTGGTTACGGCTCTCAAGGTCACGCACACGCTAAGAATCTTAAAGATTCAGGTGTGGACGACGTCACTATTGCATTACGTGCAGGCTCACCTTCTGCAACAAAAGCTGAGGCGGCTGGATTGGTAGTAAAAAATGCAGCGGATGCTGTTAAAGATGCTGATTTGGTTATGATTCTGACTCCAGATGAATTTCAATCTCAACTTTACAAAGAAGATATTGAAGCTAATATCAAGCAGGGCGCTACTCTGGCTTTTGCTCATGGATTTAGTATTCATTATAACCAGGTTGTGCCTCGTGCAGATCTAGATGTCATTATGATTGCTCCTAAAGCACCGGGGCACACTGTACGTTCTGAATTTGTTAAAGGCGGCGGTATTCCTAACTTAATCGCTATTCATCAAGATGCTTCCGGTAAGGCTAAAGAGGTTGCTCTGTCTTACGCTTCTGGTGTTGGCGGTGGTCGTACTGGTATTATTGAAACTACATTTAAAGATGAAACTGAAACCGATTTATTCGGTGAGCAGGCTGTTCTTTGTGGTGGTGCTGTTGAATTAGTTAAAGCGGGCTTTGAAACGCTGACTGAAGCGGGCTATGCTCCGGAAATGGCTTATTTTGAATGTCTGCATGAATTAAAACTCATTGTTGATCTCATCTATGAAGGCGGAATCGCTAACATGAACTACTCAATTTCTAATAATGCAGAATATGGTGAATATGTTACTGGTCCTAAAGTAATCAATGATGAAAGTCGTAAAGCAATGAAGCAGGCTTTAGATAATATTCAAAATGGTGAATATGCTAAACGTTTCATTCTTGAAGGTCAGACCAATTATCCTGAAATGACGGCATGGCGTCGTAACAATGCTGCTCACCCAATAGAGCAGACAGGTGCTAAATTACGTGAAATGATGCCATGGATCACTGAAAATGCTTTGGTTGATAAGGATAAAAATTAATTTCTTAAGCCTTTTTTTTACTAAAAGTGTTCTTTTTTATCTCTTATAATTAGCTGCAGCAGTCAAATAAACTTATTTATTTTGTAACTATTCAGCGTGTATTTCTAAATAACGCTTGTTGATTAATATAAAAGTATAAAATGATGGATAATAAAACCACTTCAAACGAAGATGAAGATCAAAAGCAGGCAGAAAATGCTAAGCATTTGAATTCAGAAAGAGTAAAATCCTCAAAGAGACGAGGTATTTATCTATTACCCAATTTATTAACCACAGGCGCACTTTTTGCCGGGTTTTATGCTGTTATTGCTGCTATGAATGGTCAATTTGAAGGTGCTGCTCTGGCTATTTTTATTGCTATGATTCTGGATGGCCTGGATGGACGTGTGGCGCGAATGACCAATACACAAAGTGATTTTGGTGCAGAATATGATAGTTTATCTGATATGATTTCATTTGGTATTGCACCGGCTCTGATTATGTATACCTGGTCATTATCTTCACTGGGTAAAATTGGCTGGATTGCTTCATTTATATATGTTGTCGCTGCTGCTTTACGTCTGGCTCGTTTTAATACTCAAATTGGCAGCGCTGATAAACGTTATTTTCAGGGACTTGCCAGTCCTGCGGCGGCCGGGTTTCTTGTTGGTTTTGTCTGGTTATGTGCTGAAAATAAAATTTCTGGTAATAGTTTAAGTTATTTTGTGCTTTTATTCACTGTTGGCGCAGGTTTGCTGATGGTGAGTAATGTAAAGTATCGTAGTTTTAAAGATCTTGATCTAAAAAATAAAGTCCCTTTTGTCGGCATGTTAATAATGGTCCTGGTTTTTATTACCATCGTTTACCAGCCGCCATTTGTTTTATTTTCTATTTTTGCCTTATATACATTTTCTGGTTTGTTTGGCTATTTAATTAGAAAATTAAGAAAAAAACCTACACAGGATAAGGTAGAGTAATAGATAAGTCTCACTCTATACTCTTAACTCTACTCACCCATTTATGCTTATAATTTATTGAAAAAAAGTTAGTTGGAACGAACACTATGTCTGATAAATTAATAATATTTGATACCACCTTGCGTGATGGTGAACAGAGCCCTGGTGCATCAATGACCAAAGAAGAAAAGATCCGCATTGCCAAAGTACTCGAACGCATGAAAGTTGATGTGATCGAAGCGGGCTTCCCCATTGCCAGTCCCGGTGACTTTGAATCAGTCAAAGCCGTTGCTGAGAGCATCAAAGACAGTACCGTTTGTGGTCTTGCCCGAGCTTTGGATAAAGATATTGATCGCGCAGGAGAGGCATTAAAAGGTGCAAATTCGTCAAGAATTCATACTTTTATAGCGACATCACCTATTCACATGGAAAAGAAACTGCGCATGTCACCAGATCAGGTGGTTGAGCAGGCGGTAGCTGCTGTTAAAGGAGCACGTCAGCATACAGACAATGTTGAATTTTCACCAGAGGATGCAGGACGTTCTGAACTGGATTTCTTATGTCGAGTGATAGAAGCCGTTATTGATGCTGGTGCCAAGACTATTAACATCCCTGATACGGTGGGATATAACATTCCTCATCAGTTTGGTTCTTTGTTAAATAACTTACTGACTAAGATCCCTAATTCAGATAAAGCCATTTTCTCAGTCCATTGCCATAACGATCTAGGCCTTGCTGTTGCTAACTCATTGTCTGCTGTATTAAATGGTGCACGCCAGGTTGAATGCACCATTAATGGCCTGGGGGAACGAGCCGGTAATGCTTCTTTAGAAGAAGTGGTTATGGCTGTACGTACACGTAAGGATGTTTTTACCTGTGATACGACACTCGATACGACACAAATAGTATCAGCTTCTCGCCTTGTCGCTAGTATTACCGGTTTTCCAGTACAGCCTAACAAAGCCATTGTCGGTGCTAATGCTTTTGCCCATGAATCAGGCATTCATCAGGATGGCGTTCTTAAAAATCGTGAAACGTATGAAATCATGCTCGCAGAAGATGTGGGCTGGACTGAAAATCATATTATCTTAGGTAAGCATTCCGGGCGCAGTGCTTTAAAAAGCCGTTTAAAAGATTTAGGTATTGAATTCAAATCAGAAGAAAGTCTGAATCAGGCTTTTGCCCGATTTAAGGATCTGGCTGATAAAAAACACGAGATCTTTGATGATGATTTGCAGGCCTTAGTTTCTGAAACAACTGCATCTCACTATAATGAACATATCAAGTTAGTGTCTTTAAAAGTGTGCTCCGAAACCGGTGAAATACCTAATGCCAATGTAACTTTGAATGTTGATGGACAAGAAGAGTCTGCTGATTCAGAAGGAGGTGGCCCTGTTGATGCTGCTTTTAAAGCCATTGAAAAAATTATTAATAGTAAAGCGGAGTTAAAATTATATTCGGTTAATAATATCACCAGTGGTACAGATGCATTAGGTGAGGTGACAGTACGACTTGAAAAGTTAAAGCGTATTGTTAATGGACAGGGCGCAGATACAGATATCGTTATTGCTTCAGTTAAATCTTATATCAATGCTTTAAACAAACTTATTCAGGCAGATGAACGGGCTCATCCCCAGCTTTAATTTGAATGAGTTTTTATTGAGATGAACAATAGTTTAAGACAACAATACCTTGATGCAATCGGAATCCAAAGTTGGAAATTAAATACTGCAGTGGATGATTCCAGTGAGCCTGAGACAATTCAGCCAGGTGATGAGCTTCAGCAGGAACAAGAACCTTTGTTAACTCAGGAGCCTCAGCCATCTTATATTGAACCTCAGGCTGTTCCTGAAACACAGCAGTCTGTTATAACGTCTAAACCTGTATCCGCTGCTCAGTATACAGATAATAAAAAACCTGAAATTGACTCTGTTGTTTTAAATGAAGAGTCAACTATCACTCAAGTCAATGATAGTATTCATAATGAGCCGGAGTCTGAATTAAGTCGGTCGATCAATCATTGTAAAAAATGTACATCACGCAATACACGCCTTAATCCTCTTGCCGGGCAGGGTAGTGATACTGCCTCTGTTTTTATTATTTGTGGTGCACCAAATGCTGAAGAAGATCGATTGGGAGACTATCTTGTTGGTCAATCACAGTCACTTTTTAACGCTATGCTCAATAGTGTCGGCCTTGTTGAACATTATTTTTTTACGGGTTTAATTAAATGTTACTCACTGGATAGTTTTCGTTTTACTGAGCAGGATATAGACAATTGCAGGCCTTATTTACATTCACAAATAGAGCAGGTAGATCCTACCATTATATTTGTACTGGGTGCTGCAGAAGCACAGACACTTTTACATACAAAGCAAAGTTTCAATGAACTACGTGGTAAAATTCATCATGTTGCCATCAATGATAAAGATTACTCTGTGGTTGTCAGTTATCACCCGGCATATTTGTTACGCAATCCACTGTATAAGAAAGAGTCACTTAAAGACCTGATTATGGTTAAAAACCTGTTTAAATGAGTGCTGACAACTTTAATTTATACCCATGATCTATGAAAATGCTTGATTTTCATAGAGAAGAAGATCAAAATTATCCAATGACGCAAATTACTCTCACAGCCCATGAA
>JAIVER010000023.1 GCA_023864145.1 Thiohalomonas sp.
TTTTACCGAGCATTGGAAAATCATTAGATTCTCGAATTAATGATAATTTCCAAGTGTTCGATCCTGCATTTTCAAGTTGATTGGGTATAATTCTGACTCTAATGAAGCAATGCGTTTACTAATAGCAGGCTGAGTTAAATAAAGTGCTTCGGCAGTTAATGAAAAAGACTGTTTTTTAACAAGAATCAGAAATGTTTCAATTGATGGAATATCCATTCGATGGCCTTAAATTAATCAATAAGTATTCTAACTATTCAGTGTGTATTCCTAAATAACGTTTTTTAAGCCCATCCTCACTTATTTTTCTAACTTTGATTTTCTGTTACAATATGTCGCTGCGCTTGGCATGCCCCTTGGGTACAAACAATCAAAGTTAGAAAAATAAGCAACCACAGGCTTTATTGTAAATAATACGCTGAATAGTTACTAAGTATTAAATTAATGTTAACAAAAACAAGCTATTGCAAAGAACATTCAATTGTTTACAAGCCAATTGTATGGAAATGATGTCAGGAGAGAAATATGACGGCTAAAACCTTATATGACAAATTGTGGGACAGCCATGTTCTTCGACAAAATAATGATGGTACATCATTATTGTATATTGACCGCCAATTAATACATGAGGTGACTTCACCTCAGGCATTTGAAGGCTTGCGTATAGCCGGACGTAAACCATGGAAACTTTCCGCTAATTTAGCCACTCCCGATCACAATGTGCCCACCACGGATAGAGATAAGGGTATTGCTGATCCCATCTCAAAATTGCAAGTGGATACATTAGATGACAATTGTACAGAGTTTGGTATTACCGAATTTAAAATGGATGATATCCGTCAGGGTATCGTACATGTTCTTAGTCCTGAACAGGGTGCGACATTACCTGGTATGACCTTGGTTTGTGGTGATTCTCATACTTCAACACATGGTGCATTTGGTACTTTAGCATTTGGTATAGGCACCTCTGAAGTAGAGCATGTATTAGCGACTCAGTGTTTGATCCAAAAAAAATCAAAAAACATGCTGGTTCTGGTTAATGGACAACTTAATCCCGGCGTCACTGCAAAAGATGTTATTTTGGCTATTATCGGCAAAATTGGTACTGCAGGTGGTACGGGATATGCGATTGAATTTGGAGGTGAGGCTATCCGTTCTTTTTCCATGGAAGGTCGTATGACCTTATCAAATATGGCCATTGAAGCGGGTGCACGGGCTGGTATGGTTGCTGTGGATGACACTACAATCGAATATGTTAAAGACAGACCTTATTCACCTAAGGGTGAGCAATGGCAGCAAGCGGTTAATTACTGGAGTGATTTTCACACTGACACCGATGCTCAGTTTGATAAAACTGTAACAATGGGGGCAAGTGACATTAAGCCTCAGGTGACCTGGGGAACATCACCGGGAATGACCATCTCTATTGATGATACGATACCTGACCCTACTGAGGAATCTGATAGCATCAAGCAAGAAGGCATGAGAGCTGCCCTGGAATACATGGGGCTAACAGCTGGCAAGCGAATTAATGAAGTGCCTGTTGATGTGGTATTTATTGGCTCCTGTACCAATTCACGAATAGAAGATATTCGTGCTGCGGCTGAAGTGGCCAAAGGTAAAAAAGTAGCTGATTCCATTAAACAGGCTCTGGTTGTACCTGGTTCTGGTTTGGTAAAACAGCAAGCTGAAGAAGAAGGTCTGGATAAAATTTTAATACAGGCTGGTTTTGAGTGGCGTGAACCGGGTTGCTCTATGTGTCTAGCTATGAACGCTGATCGCCTTGAACCACAAGAACGCTGTGCATCAACTTCAAATCGAAATTTTGAAGGTCGGCAGGGGCAGGGTGGTCGTACCCATCTTGTCAGTCCTGCTATGGCGGCGGGGGCGGCAATTGCTGGACATTTTATTCGTATTGATGAACTATAACGAACATTCAAAGGAGCCTATCAATGGAAAAATTTACTAAAATTACCGCAATTACAGTACCTTTGGATCGGCTAAACGTTGATACTGATGCGATTATTCCCAAGCAATTTTTAAAGTCAATTAAACGCAGCGGCTTTGGCCCTAACTTATTTGATGAATGGCGCTATCTGGATCATGGTGAGCCGGGTATGGATAATTCCCGGCGTGCTGTTAATCCCGACTTTGTACTTAATAAACCACGTTATGCCGGTGCTCAGATTTTATTGGCCAGAGATAACTTTGGCTGTGGATCTTCACGTGAACATGCACCCTGGGCATTAGAAGACTTTGGTATTCGAGTGATTATTGCCCCAAGTTTTGCTGATATTTTCTATAATAATTGTTTTAAAAATGGCATATTACCGATAATATTAGCTGAATCTACCGTTGATCAATTATTTCAGGCAGTTGAAGCCAAAGAAGGTGCTCAATTGACCGTTGATTTGCAGCAGAAAAAAATCCTATCTGATGATAGTCTGGGTGAAAAGATTGAGATAAGTTTTGAACTGGATCAATTTCGTCGTCATTGTCTGCTTGAAGGACTGGATGAAATTGCTTTAACGCTTGAGCACTCTGATGATATCAGTGCCTATGAAAATAAACAAAAAGAGATAACTCCTTGGCTTTTTTAACTTACTTTTTATAAGAACAGGGCTTTCTTTTTAAACTAACATTAAATTTTTGAGATAATATTATGAGTAAAAAAATTGTGGTATTAGCGGGTGACGGTATTGGCAGCGAAATTGTAGCTCAGGCCGTTAAGGTTCTGGATTGTTTAAATCAGGATTTCGATCTGAATGTTGAAATGGAACACGGTTTAGTGGGTGGTTCAGCCTATGATGAAACCGGCTCACCTTTACCTGAAGCAACACTAACGCTAGCAAAAGAATCAGATGCCGTATTATTGGGTGCTGTGGGCGGTTATAAATGGGAATCATTAGATATTGCGGTACGTCCTGAAAAAGGACTGCTGGGTTTACGTTCTGAACTGGAACTGTTTGCCAATTTGCGTCCTGCCATTTTATATCCACAGCTTGCACATGCGTCTACCTTAAAAGAAGATGTCGTTTCAGGTTTAGATATCATGATAGTTCGAGAGTTGACCGGGGGTATTTATTTTGGTCAGCCTAGAGGAATAAGAACACTTGATAATAATGAAAAACAAGGGTTTAACACATTTATCTATAAAGAGTCTGAGATAGAACGCATCGCTCACGTGGCCTTTGAAACTGCCATGAAACGTGATAAACGATTATGCTCTGTTGATAAAGCCAATGTCCTGGAATGTACCGAATTATGGCGTGCAGTGATGATTCGCGTGAGCAAAGAATACCCGGAAATAGAGTTGAGCCATATGTATGTTGATAATGCTGCGATGCAGCTTGTCAGAGCACCCAAACAATTTGATGTGATGGTTACAACCAATATGTTTGGTGATATTTTATCCGATTGTGCTGCTATGCTAACCGGTTCAATCGGTATGCTGCCTTCAGCATCAATGGATAAGAATCAAAAAGGGATGTATGAGCCAATACATGGTTCGGCGCCATATATTGCCGGACAGGATATGGCCAATCCTTTAGCGACCATTTTATCCGTTGCAATGATGTTACGCTATTCACTGGGCTCAGAAGAGTTGGCAGTAAAAGTTGAAAAAGCAGTAGAAACAGCACTTAATCAAAATCTGAGAACAGCAGATATCTATACAGATGGCGATATTAAAGTGGGTACTGAAGGCATGGGTGATGCAGTAGTTGCAGCCTTAAAAGCTTAATTTTATTAATAATGATTAAGTAAATTATACAATTGACAAGGCAGGACAAAACAAATGACTAAAGAATATGATGTTGCAGTAGTAGGTGCTACAGGTGCTGTTGGTGAAACCATGATGGCTATTCTTGAAGAACGGGATTTTCCAGTAAGAAATCTTTATCCTTTGGCCAGTGCTCGTTCTGCTGGTAGTAAAGTTCAGTTTAAAGGGAAATATTATACCGTTCAGAATCTGAGCGAATTTGATTTTTCAAAGGCACAAATTGGTTTGTTTTCTGCTGGCGGTAGTATTTCAGAAGTCTATGCCCCTAAAGCAGCTGAAGCAGGTTGTCTTGTTATTGATAATACAGCTCATTTCCGTTATGATGTTGATATTCCACTGATTGTACCTGAAGTGAATCCTCATGCCATTGCCAGTTACAAGAAACGCGGTATTATTGCTAACCCAAATTGTTCAACGATTCAAATGCTGGTTGCGCTTAAACCAATTTATGATGCAGTGGGCATTGAACGTATCAATGTGTGTACCTATCAGGCCGTATCAGGTACAGGAAAAAATGCCATTGAAGAACTGGCAACACAAACAGCCAATATCCTTAATGCAAAAGAAGTTAAAGCAGAAGTTTACCCCAAACAAATTGCTTTTAATGCCTTACCTCAGATTGATGTCTTTAAAGATAATGGTTATACCAAAGAAGAAATGAAGATGGTTTGGGAAACAAACAAAATATTTGAAGATGATTCTATACTGGTTAATCCAACAGCGGTAAGAATTCCGGTATTTTATGGCCATTCTGAAGCACTTCATATTGAAACAAAAGAAAAAATTACTGCTGAAAAAGCAACTGAATTAATGCGCGCTTTTGATGGTATCGAAATTATGAACGATCGTAACGATGGTGGTTATGCAACAGCTGTCACTGAGGGTTCAGGTAGTGATCCGGTTTATGTCAGTCGTATTCGTGAAGATATTTCCCATCCACGTGGATTAGATATGTGGGTTGTTGCTGACAACGTGCGTAAAGGTGCTGCTTTAAATAGTGTTCAGATAGCAGAAATCTTAATTAAAGACTATTTATAAGTAAAATATAATTCAAGAAATCATAAACGGGTCCTGTTTTTTTAATATTTGCAAACCAGTTAATGTTTTTCTTGAATCATTTACATTACCATTTATAAGATTATAACTCTCGTGTATTTTCATCTTTGTGTTACCTGGAGTTTTTACAAAATTATTATTGTAATTAAAAAGGAATCTTATAATGCCTAAATTACTGCTTGTATATACCCATGATCTATGAAAATCAAGCATTTTCATAGGTCATGGGTATAGAATAAATCTGCGGCAAATTAAATTTTTCGTCATAGCTAACGTTAGTTAGATATAAACCGCCAGGAGGTGCCGTTTTACCTCCTTTTGTTCTATCCCTGGCTTCTAATACATCAAGAGCCCACTCAGGTTCGGCTTCACCTGAGCCTATAGCCATCAACACCCCGGCAATATTTCTAACCATATGATGTAAAAATGAATTGCCTTGAATATCAATATAAAAATATTCACCATGTTGAGAAACATTGAGAAAATACACTGTTTTAACCGAACTTTTAGCCTGACACTTTACCGTACGATAGGAATTAAAATCATGCTCACCAAGCAGATATTTTGCTGCTTCCTGCATCCGGGATAAATTTAATGATCTTGGAGCCCATGATACATAATGGTTTAAAAATGTGGGTCTGATGCTTCTGGAAAAAATAACATAACGATACTGGCGACGCTGGGCAGAAAATCGTGCATGAAAATTATTATCAACAGAATGCGCCCAAAGTACACTAATAGTCTGATTTGTTAAATAACGATTAGCACCTAATATCCATGAACGCATGCTTCTTTCAGCATTAGTCTCAAAGTGAATGACTTGTTCAGTCGCATGGACACCAGTATCAGTTCTTCCTGCTACCTGACATTTTGAGATAGTTTCATTGGCGATTTTACTCAACGCTATTTCAAGTTTTTCCTGTACCGTTGGCATATTACCATCCTGTATTTGCCAACCAGAAAAAGCAAAACCATCATATTCAATGCCCAACGCAATACGCATAGATAAAAACCCTAGTGATAAAAACAATTATAAAGAGATATAAAGTGACAAGCACAATACTATAGGAAGTAAGTATTGTTTAGCCGCTGGTGCTTCTAAACAATTAACAGTATATGATTTACCAGCAGTATTGTCTGCTTCATCAAGAATTTTGTGCAGAATTATACCAGAGTGTTCAACAAGATGAAAAAGTGATTTTTTTTTCTGCTCAAAAAAATTAATAAATGAATATTGAGAATTTGACACCGCATTAAATGCTTTTTTTTGTTGATATACAGATAAACGTGCAGATAATTCGTCAATGTATTCTAGTGTTAAAACAGCTCTTAGTGAAATTCTTTCGACATTGATGTGAAATAATTGTAATGGTGAAAACAACCACAATAACGCTGATAAAATGTCTTCTTTGGGTGTCATTTTGATAAAAAGATTAACTGAAAACAGAATAATAACAAGGACAGAAATACGAAAAAAACCTGCTACAAAACGTTCATTAAGTATATTAAAGAAGGAGGGTGAAGATTGAAGTTCAGGCGAATAATAATAATAAATGATTAAAATTGATAAAAAAAACCATTTTAATCTGAAAAGCACTTTTATGGCAGAAGTCCATAAATTTAAATTTAATATATAAAAAGGAAGTAGTAATATTACTGTTAAAAAAAGAGTAAACCAGCCACCCTGCGTGATAAAAATTGTAACAATGATAAGATTGAGAATCTTTATTGCAGGGTGCATGGCTTAATTCAGAACTATTATGACGTTGTTTGTTCCAGTAATGATTGCGCTTGAGATTTTTGCTCATCATCACCCTCATGAATGACTTCGTTTAGGATACTGTTCGCAGATTCCATATCTCCCATATCAAGATATGCTTTGGCAAGATCAAGTTTGGTGCCTACTGCATCAAGTTCAGGGAAATCATCCTCTAAATCATCAAAATCAACCTCACTATCAAATAAATCCAGAGCATCTTCTTCAGAAGCAGCTAAGGAAGCATCAGAATCAGCCGCATCAAGAGCAACATCATCGTCATCAAGTTCAAGACTGTCATCTAATTCAAAACTAATTTCTGAATCATCACTATCGTCCAGTTCAAGACTGTCATCTAATTCAAGACTAATTTCTGAATCGTCACTATAGTCTAGTTCAAGGCTTGTATCAATATCGTCGATATCATCTAACTCAAGGCTATCAAGTTCAAGCTCCTGGCTAGCTTCTAAGTCAAGACTATCATCAACTTCAGAAGTAGATTCAAGGTCAGAAATATCATTATCGACATCAAGTGTTGCTTCTTCTAAATCAAGCGTTTCACTATCATCTTCAGTGTCAAGTTTTTCTAATGATAAATCAAAATCATCTTCCGCATCATTTAAACTTTTGCTATCAGTGCTGTCATCTAAATCATCAAGTGATTTCTGTAATAAACCTTTTACGACATTAGCTTGAATTGCAAAAGAATCTTTAAGGTTATCACCATGATAGAGTTCAAGAAGTTTCATTTGATAATCTAGTCGTTCAGGTTCATTTTTAATGGCACCCTGTAATAATTCTTCGGCTTGTTGATAACGACCATAAACCATAAATACATCAGCTTCTGAAATTGGATCAGCTTCGGTATCATCGGGTTGTAAAGATTCCATATCATCAGCAGAAAAATCACTTAGAAAAGAGGTTTTATTATCAGACGCCAAAAGATCTTTACTGGATTCGAGCAGTTCAGAATCTTCTATTCCAAAATCACTTTCATCATCTGTAAGTTGTGAATCAAGAATACTTTCTTCAAATTCATTTTCTTTTTTTCCACGTCCACGAAGCCCAAGCCATGCAAATATAAGCACTAAAAGACCACCACCGGCGGCGGTATAAGGCAAGATGTCTTCACTTAATAGAACATCTATTACATTTTCCTGAGGTAAAGGCTTTGCTGCTTGTTTACTAACAGGCTTGCTCTCAGTTACTTCAGTTGTTGCTATAATTTTTGCGATAGCTACAGGTTCAGTTACAGGCATGTCACCATTAGGCATTTCATCCTTAGTTAATTCAACTGAGGGGTCTATGTGTTCAGAAAGAAGGGATTTGGTTAAAGCATAAACATCTTCTTCTGATTCAGACTTGAGTAAATCATCTGTACTTTGAACTTCTTCGCTAATTTCATCTGTAGTAACAGGCTCATCTGAACTTGCTATTTCTTGCTGTCTTTGTAAAGCAGCCAGACTTTCATCTTTAAGTTCAACTAAAGACGTTTTTGTTTTAAGAAGCTCTTCCAGTTCTTTAATACGAGTTCTTAACTCCTGGTTTTGAACTTCTTTGGATTCAAGATCTTCAGTTGTCAGTGCCAGTTTATCTTTTAGCAGCCTGGCTTGAGATGCTAGATCACCTTCAGATCCCGCACTATCAGCATCACCGGATATAACTAGTTTTAATTGACCATCCGTTGCTTTGCTTTCAGGAGTACGGACACTAGGATCGACAATATTAGCATCGGCTTTTTGTTTTCTAGTGTTTTTCCAGTTTTGATATTGATCTTTAACCTGACGATTAGCCATTGAACGACTAAGTTTGTTTAAACTTTCTCTATCTTTGATACGTAAAACGTATCCTGCTTTAAGATTATTGATATTGTTATCAATAAAAGCGCTTGGGTTATCACGTAATAGAGCCATCATCATTTGATCAACAGAGACATTTACGGGTGCCATTTGTTTGGTTATTGCCCACAATGTATCATTTCTTTTGGTTGGTCCGTATGAGAATTCACCATCATTACTACCCGGTGTCAGTAGATAACTGGACTTACTTTTTACTACTGGCTTCTTAACTGATTTGGTTTGTGAGTGTTTTACCTGAGTTGAGTGTGAAGTTGAAACAGTCGTTACAGCACGTACTTGCTTTTTTATGAATTCTGGAGGGTCAAGCAGCATAGTATACTCTCTAAGAAGTCGACCTGAACCCCAGGTTGCTTCAATTAGAAAGTTTGAAAATGGTTCTCTAAACGCCTTTCTTGTGCTGATAGAAACATAACTTTTACCGCCTCGCTGTAAAATCTTAAAGCTAAACTTGGAGAGGTATTCACTACGCTCAATATTTACACGTGAGTAAATTTTCTTAGGAGGCAATCCAACTCGTAATGTATCAAGATCTTTTTTTGTTACTGAGTAGAGTGCTATTTCTGCATTCAGGGGTTGATTCAATGTTGAATTGACCTGTATATCCCCCATACCTAAAGCCCAGCTGGCCATAGGTGACATTAAGAACGATACGCTACATGCAAGGATTGATTTACGCACTTGCTGGCTCCCTTATTTAATTTAGATATAATTTTATTTAGTATATAATGCCATAAAATTAGTACAAATTTGAAAATAAGCAATTGATATGCTTAATTAGTCTCAAAATAACTCACTTTTTTAGTCAATAGTGCTTTCAGGTAACATTTACAAAGTCTAAAAACCGAGTAAGTACTCATTTAAAATATATAATAGTATTATTTTCTCAGAAAAACTTAGCTTATTTCTCTTTATTATTAGTATGTTAAATTAAGATTTTCAAGAAAAACATTAACTGAGCAGATAATTTATTAAAAAATGTAGATTGAATCACACTTCTTTAAAATTTTGCTTGCTATTGACGCCAAAAATTCAATAAAAGATAAACAAACATGGAATATTTTGTAACTATTCATCCTATTATTTACAAAAGGCTTGTGGTTACATATTTTTATATTTTATTTAACTAAAAAAAACCACCAATCAAATGTTGCTGGTGCGTATTCTGATGATGGTGAACACTTGTTCATGCCCACACGTTGGCTATAGTCTTTTTACCCTAAGTGTTCACCATCACTCAATGAAGATCGTGTTTTTCGCATAGATTCCCCCTTTAATTTGAGTCTGTGTGCATTGTGCATGAGCCGATCTAATATGGCATCGGCAATCCTATTATCCCCAATAGACTGATGCCATTGATCCGTTGGCAATTGACTGAGCATGATAGTGGACGCACTTCCATGACGATCATCTATAAGCTCCATCAAATCATTTCGTTGAACGGCTTTTAAAGATTCCAGCCCCCAGTCATCAATAATCAACAGCTCAGCTTTAGCCAGAGCCTGAAGTGTTTTGAGGTAAGTGCCATCCGCTTTGCTCTGGGTAAGCATCATTAATAAACGAGACAGTCTGTAATATTTGACACTGTGGCCTTTCATACAAGCTGTATGCCCCAGCGCACAAGCGATATAAGTTTTACCACTGCCACGAGGGCCTGTGATCAGTATGTTTTGAGCTTTATTCAAGCAGTCACATTGTAAGAGTGAAGCCATCACAGATTGCTACAATCCCCTGGGATGTAAATAATCGATGTCCAGGGCATGTGCAGCCAGTTTAAATCGGGCTGCTTTAATCCTAAAAAAATCAGTTAACCCTGCCAGCAAGCAAAATTTAGCATAAACAACCTAAAAGGGGTAGTGACCTCATAGCTGCCCAAAATGGCCAACTTTTTAATAACTAATGCTCTTTACATATTTTATTTTAAACCACTCAAAAAACTGCTCAACCAATGAATAAGCGACAGGAACAACAACCAATGTCAGCAGTGTTGATGTTGTCATTCCACCAATGACAGCAACAGCCAGAGGCCCATTCGTATCTGAACCTGCACCAATACCAAATGCAGCAGGAAGTAAAGCCAGAAATGGTCAAAGAGGTCATCAAAACAGGACGCATACGGATAGAGCAGGCATTTAATAAGGCATCCTGAATTGATTCCCCTTGAGCTCGCAATTGATTGGTCAGATCAATTAATAAGATTGAATTTTTGGCAACCAAACCAACCAACAGCACTAAACCTATCATTGAGTAGATGTTAAGACTGTGCCCCGTTAACCACAGTCCTGCCACACCACCGATGATGGCCAGAGGTTGTGCGATCATAATAATTAACGGTTGAATAAAGGAATTAAATTGACTGGACAGTCCCATATATACCCATGACCTATGAAAATGCTTGATTTTCATAGAGAAAAAGATCAAAATTATCCAATGACGCAAATTACTCTCACAGCCCATGA
>JAIVER010000024.1 GCA_023864145.1 Thiohalomonas sp.
TTTTACCGAGCATTGGAAAATCATTAGATTCTCGAATTAATGATAATTTCCAAGTGTTCGATCCTGCATTTTCAAGTTGATTGGGTATAACACTGAATTGCTCAAACGTTCACATCTTTATAGAATAGTTGCTGCCTGGGTGATTACAGTTCCTGTGTCTGCATCATGGCCGCACTATTGTTCTTTACGATTAGATGTATGATGATGCCCTAATCATACATCTTCTTTTTAAATTCACACAAATCTTCAATAAGACAAGCACCGCATTTGGGCTTTCTGGCCGTACAGATATAGCGTCCTAATAGAATTAACCAGTGATGGGCATCGAGTATAAACTCATCAGGTATCAGTCGTACCAGACGTTTTTCAACCTCAATAACATCTTTACCATGAGCAATTTTAGTACGATTAGCTACTCTGAAAATATGCGTATCTACTGCCATGCTCGGGTGGCCAAAGACGGTGTTAAGCACCACATTGGCTGTTTTACGACCCACTCCGGGTAATGCTTCTAATGATTCTCGATTATCCGGTACTTCACTATTATGCAGATCAATTAACATGCGGCAGGTTTTTATAATATTTTTGCCTTTACTATTGTACAAACCGATGGTTTTTATATATTCCTTTAAGCCGTCTTCACCCAGAGCAAAAATGACTTCGGGTGTATTGGCAACCGAGTAGAGTATGGCTGTAGCTTTGTTCACACCCTTATCCGTTGCCTGAGCAGACAAAATAACAGCGATGAGTAATTCAAATGGATTGCTAAAATTAAGTTCAGTGGTAGGGTGTGGATTATCATCGCGCAGGCGGGAAAATATCTCAATACGTTTTGGTTTATTCATTTTGACTTTTTATATTACCTTTTCTTAACATTAATCCCCTTATATCACAGATGTTTCAAGCGTTAACTTTTCCTGCTGCTTTTTTTGCTTCTCTTTGTCTTTTCTTTTTTTCTCGAGTAGATTACGTGCCGCTAATAGAAAAGCCAGTCCTATAAAGGCCCCAGGGGGTAAGATTGCCAATAAAAATCCTTCATAATCTGAAAAAACCTCAATACTCAGCCATTGCATGCCCTCACCAAACATAATGTGGGCATTAGCAAATAAAGTACCCATGCCGATGAGTTCACGGAATGCTCCCAGTGTCACAAGCACCAGGGCGAAGCCCAGACCCATCATCAGACCGTCAAAAAAGGATTTGCCCAACGTATTCTTTGAAGCAAATGCTTCAGCGCGGGCAATAATGGCACAATTGGTCACAATCAGTGGGATAAAAATACCTAATACCAGATAAAGCTCATGAAACCATGCATGAATAATTAATTCAATGGTTGTTACGGCAGAGGCAATAATAACCACAAAAACCGGCAGGCGAATTTCAGGGCGCACGATATTGCGAATTAATGAGACTGATACATTCGACAAGATCATGACCATTATGGTAGCAATACCTAAGCCCAGTGCATTGACCACAGAGTTTGAAACGGCCAGCAAAGGACAGAGTCCCAGCATTTGCGCGAATATGGCATTATTATTCCACAGCCCATCTTTGGCGATGGGTGCGTATTCTTCAAGCAATGATGTTTTTGACTGAGTTTCTGTTTGGGTAGCGGTTTCAGTTTTAGTGTTTGTCATAAGGTTTTCTCAGCTTATCAGTCGTGCCATACAATTCATCGTATTTGGCCTGATTAAAAAATAGTTTGTTGTTATGGTTGTAATAATCCAGTGCTTTAAAAACGGCATTAACAACAGCTCGAGGAGTAATGGTGGCTCCGGTAAATTGATCGAAGCTGCCGCCGTCTTTTTTGACTTTCCAGGGAGCTGTCAGCGACTCGATCAGATGTTTGTCATTAAAACCTAAAATCCAGTCATTCTTAGCTATCTCAATTTTATCCCCCAGCCCGGGTGTTTCTTTATGACTGATAACCCGGACACCGGAAATATGGCCATTAGCTTTAATCGCTATCAGCAGTTTAATTTCACCACTATAGCCTTCATTGCTGATAATGGAAAAAGCGACTGCAACTGGGGTTTCCCCTTGCCAGGCTTGATAAATGGTGGTGGGTTCTGTCTGGCCTAATTTAGAGCTGGCAGGCACTAGGAGTTTGTTGTCCAGTAGATTATTATTATAGCTCTCTGGTGGAATAATATTATTCAAATTACGCAGCAGATTAGCTTTTTCACTGGCCTCAATTTTATCTTTGGTGCCCTCAAAAGTGAACATGACCAGCGCAGTTCCTAAACCACCAAAGGCTGCTAGTAATGCCGCACTAATCAACATATTGCGTAATAGTGATGTCTTCATGACTGCTCCTGATCATTATTTTCAGCTTTGTGGCCGTAGACACGAGGCTGAGTATAATAGTCAAGCAGGGGCACACACATATTCATCAGTAACACCGAAAAAGCAATAGCATCAGGATAGCCGCCCCAAGTGCGAATGATATAAATTAAGGCACCAATTCCAGCGCCATAAAAAATACGACCTTTAGGAGTGGTGGCCGCAGTGATCGGATCGGTGGCAATAAAAAATGCCCCCAGCATGGTCGCACCGGAAAACAGGTGGAAGATAGGTGACGGGTTGCTGTCCAGCTCAAAACTGCCTAATAATAGTGATAAAAAGCCCAGCATGGCGAGTAAAGAAATAGGGATATGCCAGCTGATCAGATCCTTGCGCAGCATGAATAAACCGCCGGCTAAAAAGGCCAGATTAACCCATTCTGTACCAATACCGCCAAGGACACCAAAGGCATTGCCCTGAGCATCAATTTCACCAATAGTCGCGGCTCCGCTTAATACCGATGTCCGCACAATGCCTAGCGGCGATGCAGAGGTAAGTGCATCCATTGTTACATTAGCAGGAAGCTGAGAAAATAATTGAAACTGAACTGTTTCTAATAAACTTAATGTCTGCCCGTCCACCTGAGAGAGTAACATTGTTGGTGTTTGCCAATAGGTGGTCATTTGTGCAGGAAAGGATACCAGTAAAATCGCATAGGCCACCATGGCAGGGTTAAAGGTGTTATAACCAATCCCTCCATAGAGTTGTTTGGCGACTACAATGGCAAAAAAAACACCGACAAAAGTGAGCCACCAGGGCGCCAGTGGTGGTAGTGCGACACCAATGATCACGGCGGTGAGTAAGGCACTATTATCATTAATATAGACTTTAACAGGGCGCTTTCTCAGATAGAGGATAATCGCTTCAAATGACAGGGCAAACACAATTGCCAGCAAAATATTGACCAAAACACCATAACCAAAGACATAGGTAGCCGTTAATATGCCGGGCATCATCAATAGAGTGACGACACGCATCATTTTTGATACGTTCAGGCCTGGTTGTAAATAAGGTGAACTCTGGGCTAAAAACATAATGCTGTTATTGATTCCTATGGTATTGAGGATCGTTCACGATCCTTACTCAGTTTGACTATTTTTGCTGCGTCGTTCATTAGCTTCGTCAATTTGTTTTTGTTGATCCTCGGTGAGGTTTTCAGTATTTCTTCTTTGTGATTGCTGCTGTGCTTTTTTGATTTTGGCGCGAGATATTGCTTCCTGGATCAGATCGGCACTCTCATCAGGTTTTTCAGCAGCGGATTTTTCATCGGCTTTGCTATCACTTTTATCATCAGAGGAGGCTGCTTTAGCTTCTTCCTGTTTTGCTTTTTCTGCATCCATGGCTTTTTTCTTAGCCAGTTTTTTTTTGCGCAGACGTGCCGCTTCGGCTTTGGTTAATTTTGCCTTTTCCAGTCGTTCCTCACGGAATTCATGACGCTTACGAGCGAGATCGGCTTTATTACGTTCCTCAGCTTCATTGCTAATTTCATTTTTGGCATAACGATAATACTGAACCAGCGGGATATTACTGGGGCAGGCATAAGAGCAGCAGCCGCATTCAATGCAGTCAAATATATTATATTCCTGCAGCTTATCCAGCTCACGGGATTTGGCATACCAATACATTTGTTGTGGTAATAAAGACATGGGACAACTGTCTGAGCAACAAGCACAACGGATGCAGGGCATAGCAGGCGGCGGAGTAGCCAACTCGTCTTTTTCAGTGATCAGCAGACAATTGGTTGCCTTGGTCACGGGAATATCAATTGACGGCAGAGCAAAGCCCATCATTGGTCCGCCCATAATGACTTTTTCTATTTTGTCTTTATTGAGACCTGCCTGAGTGAGTACATCTCGAATAGGAGTGCCTATGGGCACTTCCATATTTTGCGGTACTTTAATGGCACCGCCGGTAATGGTCACAATTCTGAAAATCAGTGGTTCACCACGATAAACTGCCTGATAGACTGCCGCTGCGGTGGCCACATTCTGGCAGATGATACCAATATCCATGGGTAAGCCGCGAGAAGGGACTTCTTTGCCTGTAAGTACCTGAATTAACTGTTTTTCACCACCGGCAGGATAACGTGCCGGTATTGGAACAATCTCAATCTGAGGTTCTGTATGAGTTGTTTTATGGGTGTGTGTATAGCCGCTGATAGTATTTAATAATGCTTTGTAAGCTTCGGGTTTATTATCTTCAATGCCAATCAGACATTTTTTAGCTCCGACTACTTTTTTAATTAATAAGATACCCAGAATGACTTCTTCCGGGCGATAACGCATTAAGACATCATCGCAGGTGATATAAGGCTCACATTCTGCGGCATTGATTATGAGTGTCTCAGTATGCATTTTTTCAGCAGTATGCAGCTTAGCTGCTGAAGGAAATAATGCACCACCTAAACCCACAATACCGGCATCGGCAATTTGTGAGTTAATT
The DNA here is from genome assembly GCA_023864145.1 of Thiohalomonas sp. Lineage (GTDB taxonomy): Bacteria > Pseudomonadota > Gammaproteobacteria > GRL18 > GRL18 > GRL18. Next base: position 4,786 of record JAIVER010000024.1, read on the forward strand.
TCTTCATTACTCAGATCAGTGATGCTTTGCTCATCTGCTGTATTCGCTTCACTTTTACTAATGAGCGGTGTGCATTCCACCCATTGCTCATAACCATCAGTATCAATCACGACACATAATGCACTCAGACCGGAAGGGTGAGGAATCGGACGTTCTTCAATGGCAGTGACAACACCGGAGCCGGAAGCATGTACCGGAGCACTGATGATACCATGGGCATGACCGAGAATTTGTCCTTTGAGAACTTTATCACCCACCTGAACGACAGGTTCAGCCGCCTGACCTATATGTTGAGTTAAAGGAATCACTAACTGTCGGGCTGTTTTTGCGCTGGTAATGGGCTGATGATTTGATTGAGACTTATTGCCTGGTAGTTTAATGCCGCCGGGAAATGACCATAACTTGTACAAACCGCCTTTAATTGACTCAGTTATGGATTGCTGTGTCTGATTATTATTAATAGTGTGCTTCATGGTTTGGCCTGCTCCGCCAGAACATGCTTAAGTGTCGTGAAAATAGTTTCAGCTGCTTGATTATTGGCATTATATTGTGGTGCCGGCCAGCGCCAGTTTTTAACCGTTTGCTGGAGCGGGATCATTTCAATGCAGTCAACCGGACAGGGTGGCAAACAAAGTTCACAGCCTGTACATTCACTTTCGATAACGGTATGCATTTGTTTGGCGGCACCCAAAATAGCATCAACCGGGCAGGCCTGAATACACAGGGTACAGCCGATACAGGTATCTTCAATAATAACAGCAACCATCGGTCCCTGATTGGCATCTTCATCAGCATCCATCGACAGTACTTCAACATCAAGCAGATTAGCCAGTGATTGTATTAAGTTGTCACCACCTGGAGGGCAGAGGTTAATCGGTGCTTCACCGGCAGCAATGGCTTCAGCATAAGGATGACAACTGGCAAAAGAGCATTGTCCACATTGCGTTTGCGGCAGCAATGCATCAATGTTATCAACAACGGGACTGGATTCTACTTTAAATACAACCGCAGCAAGTCCTAAAACCAGGCCAAAGAAAGAAGCCAGAGCAATAAATGCCAGGATACCAGAGAGCATTAATTTAACCCCTTATCCAGACCGGCAAACCCTAAAAAGGCAATGGACATCAGACCCGCGGTAATTAAGCCAATAGGAGCACCCTGAAAAATCTCCGGTACATCGGCAGCGGCAAGGCGCTCACGAATGGATGCAAATAATACCATCACAAGAGAAAAGCCAATGGCGGCGCCAAAACCAAATAAAATGGATTCAAAGAAACCATAGCCGGTTTGTACATTCAGTAATGCAACACCCAGTACAGCACAATTAGTGGTGATCAGTGGTAAAAACATACCCAGTACCTGATAGAGCATCGGGCTGGTTTTATGAAGCACCATTTCGGTGAAATTGACCACGGCCGCAATGACCAGAATAAAGGCAATGGTTCTGAGGTATTCAATCTCCAGCGGCAGCAGAATATAGTGATTGACCAGATAGCTTGATGCAGAAGACAGGGTCAGCACAAAGGTGGTTGCCAAAGCCATGCCGGTAGCCACTTCCAATTTTCTTGATGAACCCATAAAGGGACATAGTCCCAGGAATTTAACCAGAACAAAGTTGTTCACCAGGATAGTGGAAATTAATAGTAAAAAATATTCGCCCATATAATAATATGTCGTATGTTATTAAGTTATTAGGTTAATAAGTTTGTATGTTTCGTTCTCAGCTTAAAAACTGACCAACTTAATAACATAGCAACTTATTTCTCTTTACTTCACTTTCATCCCTGGTTGAGCGCCATTGCTCTGATCACCTTCGGGATTGAGTATCCATAAATCTTCACCTCCGGGGCCTGCTGCCAGAACCATGCCTTCGGAAACACCAAAACGCATCTTTCGAGGGGCTAAATTGGCCACCATGACAGTGAGTTTACCTTCTAAATCTTCCGGTGCATAGGCAGATTTAATGCCGGCAAAAACATTGCGGGTTTCGCCGCCCAAATCCAGAGTCAAGTGCAGTAGTTTATCAGCCTTTTCGACATGCTCTGCCTTAATGATTTTAGCAATACGCAGGTCAATTTTAGCAAAATCATCAAAGCTAATCGTATCGCTGATAGGATCTGCCTGTATGTGTGATAGATCACTTTCACTGGCTATTGGTGCTGTTTTTTCTTCAGGGGTTTCCTGTTTTTTGGCCGTTTCTTTTTTCTCGGCTGTCTGCAGCTCTTCTTTAGATGCATCGATGATTGCCTGAACTTTGTCTTTTTCAACGCGCATCATTAATGGTTTGAATTTTTTAATTTTGTGACCTGTTAACGGAGTTTGAATATCACTCCATTGCATGCTGTCGATATTTAAGAAGTCACAGGTCTTTTCAGCCATAAGTGGTAATACCGGGCTGAGATAGATCATTAACTGACGGAATAAATTAAGTCCCATAGAGCAGACATCGTGTACTTCCTGTTCACGGCCTTCTTCTTTAATGGCCTGCCAGGGTTTTTTCTCATCAATATATTGATTGGCTAAATCAGCCAGAGCCATGATTTCACGAATGGCCTTGCTGAATTCACGCTTTTCGTAATGTTCGGCAATTGGCTCTGATGCATCAGCAAATTTAGCAAATAATTCTGGTTCGCTAATGGTGTCAGATAAGGTAGAGTTAAATTTCTTTTTCACAAAACCAGCACAACGACTGGCAATATTCACCACTTTACCCACCAGATCAGAGTTAACGCGCAGACGGAAGTCTTCAAGATTTAAATCTAAATCAGTCACGCCGCTGCCTAATTTGGCAGAAAAATAATAACGCAAATGTTCCGGATTCAATTCATTAAGATAGGTGCGAGCTTTAATAAAAGTACCACGGGATTTAGACATTTTTTTGCCTTCAACAGTTAAGAAACCATGCGAGAAAATAGCTGTGGGTGTTCTGAAACCCGAACCGTGCAATATGGCTGGCCAGAATAAACCGTGAAAATAGACAATATCCTTACCAATAAAGTGATACAGTTCTGTTTGACTATCCGCTTCCCAGAAGCTATCGAAATCAATACCCTTCTTATCACAAAGATTTTTAAAACTGGCGATATAACCAATAGGGGCATCAAGCCAGACATAAAAGAATTTGCCGGGCGCATTGGGGATTTCAAAACCAAAGTAGGGGGCATCACGGGAGATGTCCCATTCCTGCAAGCCCGCTTCAAACCATTCCTGCAGTTTATTTTTGATTTCATCCTGCAAGTGCCCTGAAGCTGTCCAGTCTTTAAGGATGGCCTCAAAATCAGGTAGTTTGAAAAAATAGTGTTCAGAATCTTTTTCAATAGGCTTGGCACCGGAAACAACAGAAACGGCATTTTTTAATTCGGTGGTACTATACGTTGCTCCACAGGCTTCACAATTATCACCATATTGATCTTCTGCGCCGCATTTTGGACACTCCCCTTTAATAAAACGATCCGGTAAAAACATTTCTTTTTCAGGATCATAAGCCTGTGAAATAGTGTGCTTGCTGATATGGCCTGCATCATTTAGACGGTTATAAATAGTTTCGGAAAAAAAACGATTTTCAGGTGAGTGTGTGCTGTGATAATTATCAAAATTTACGGCAAAATCTTTAAAATCTACCTGATGTTCATCGCTGGTGTCGCTAATAAGCTGCTCTGGAGTAATGCCTTCAGACTGAGCACGCAGCATAATTGCTGTACCGTGGGCATCATCAGCACAAACATAGTAGCATTCATGACCTTGCATTTTTTGAAAACGTACCCATGTGTCTGTCTGAATGTATTCGACAAGATGCCCTATATGGATTGAACCATTGGCATAGGGTAATGCACTGGTAACCAGAATTTTTCTATTTTTTGAGTTGCTTGTGCTACCAGAGTTTGCTTGTGTTTCCATGACTTGAATTGCCTGCGGATTAAGTTAAAAGTAAACGGGGTATCTTAACAATTTTATAGGTTCTTTCTCAAGTGCGACAGGCTTCAATGCTTGATTTAATACCTTACTCTATGAAAAGAACACATTTATAATAGTTTTTATCAGATTATGAATTCATTTTTGGGGATTCAATTTCTTGATTCATTGGTTGAGTCTATTTGAGTATTATAATGAAAAGTGTATAATACTTGACTGATTTACTCAAGAATTAATTTATTTAGCAAAATATAGCTGGAGTTTTTAAACATGGCAACTGCAGAACAAGTAAACGAAAAATTAAAAGAATTTATTGACCCGTATTTAGAATGCGATTTAGGATCTGCTCATTGTGTAAAAGATACGCAGGTAGATGGTTCAAAAGCAATAGTTGATATCGAATTAGGTTTCCCTCATAAAGGATATCAGCAGGAGCTCACTGATGCATTAACTGAGTTGCTCAAACAAGTTGATGGTATTGATGATGTAGTAATCAATCTCAGCAGTAAGATTGTGGTGCATGCGGTACAAAAAGGTGTGCAGCCGATTCAGGGTGTTAAAAATATCGTTGCAGTTGCTTCTGGTAAGGGTGGTGTGGGTAAATCAACCACAACCGTTAATCTGGCTTTAGCTTTAGCTGCAGAAGGTGCACGAGTTGCAGTACTGGATGCTGATATTTATGGCCCAAGTATGCCAAGAATGTTAGGCATATCAGGCAAGCCGGAATCAGCAGATGGTCAGTCTTTAGAGCCGATGTTGAATTATGGTATTCAAACCATGTCAATTGGTTTTTTAGTTGATGATGATACGCCAATGATCTGGCGTGGCCCAATGGTCACTCAGGCGCTGGAGCAATTATTTAAAGATACACGCTGGAAAGATGTAGATTATCTGGTTGTGGATCTGCCGCCTGGCACTGGTGATGTGCAGTTAACACTGGCACAAAAAATTCCAGTCAGTGGTGCTGTTATTGTAACCACTCCTCAGGATATTGCCTTATTAGATGCCCGTAAGGGTCTGAAAATGTTTGAAAAAGTCAATGTGCCGGTACTAGGTGTAGTAGAAAACATGTCTACTCATATTTGCAGCAATTGTGCTCATGAAGAACGCATCTTCGGTGAAGGCGGCGGTCAGCGCATGTCTGATGAAGAAAATGTCGATCTATTAGGCTCATTACCACTGGATATGAGCATTCGCCAGCTGGCAGATGATGGTACCCCAACGGTGGTTTCTGAGCCTGATAGCCGTATTACTGAACTATATGTTGAAATCGCCCGTAAAGTTGCTGCTAAATTAGCGCTTAAAGCTCGTGACTATACCAATAAGTTCCCTAAAATTGTGATTAAAAATGACTAATTTTGATGGTTCAACGCTAAGTTGAGCATAATTTAGTTTAATTTTTTGCAATAGAAAAGCCTCTTCACGCTCTGAGTCATTCAGTCAAGAAAAATCAACAAATATCTTTACATATTTTATCCACATACCCACAGGCCAAGCCACTCCCTGCGAGATAAACCTAAAGGTCTCTCCAGTCGGGCAGACCTGTGGGTATGTGGATAAAAATTAATTTGATTCAACCGATAATGTCTGTTCAAATAATTTTGAACCTTTTTATTGTAATGCTTTAAGATAAGTCATTTCATCATAAGGTGTTCGTGTTTGCCAATAACGATAAAGAATACGAATCCATTTAAAGGTACAGCTCAACCCCGCTTTACAGTTTTCTGAGCTCAGCAATAAAAAAGGAAGTCATCAAACCCGAGTTCTGAGATAATATTGTTACCAGACAATTTATCCAGGAGCAATACCCGTGACAGGCTTGCACAACACTGATTTAACTACTTCCCAGAAAATAGAGTTTAGCGCAAAGGTATTGGCAAACCAAGGGTTACATGGTTCATTTTGACTCAAATGAGTCAAGAGTATGGTTTATCTCGCCCCACACTTTATCGTGATCAGGAAAATACTGCAGAAATTTTATTCCAACATTTCAGTCAAACACAGGAGCAACTAAAAGCCCGTACCATCAGGGTTGATCAAGTACAACTAGAACGTACCATTATTGCGTTGTCGATTATGCCACCTAATAGCATCCGTGCCATATACCCAATCAACTTGAAAATGCAGGATCGAACACTTGGAAATTATCATTAATTCGAGAATCTAATGATTTTCCAATGCTCGGTAAA
>JAIVER010000025.1 GCA_023864145.1 Thiohalomonas sp.
ACAGAAAATTAATGAGTTTTTTGATGAAATTTTACCGAGCATTGGAGAATCATTAGATTCTCGAATTAATGATAATTTCCAAGTGTTCGATTCTGCATTTTCAAGTTGATTGGGTATATATTTGATCTGTCCCGAAATACTCACTGAATAGTTACTTATTTTTTTAAGTAAAACCACCTATATCACAAGCTATTATGCAATTTAAATTCAAAGAATATAAATTTATTCAAATGGCGTGTACTGCACAGTGCTTAAATAATATTCCAGTATAGCATTAGGGCCTTGTACCCGGATATCATCACCTTCTCTTTTATTTAACAGCGCCTGCGCCAGGGGTGAATCCATACTGATAAAGCCGAGTTTAATATCAAATTCATCGGGACCCACAATTCGAAACTGTTTTATATTCCCCTCTTCATCCTCTAATTCCACCCAGGCACCAAAAAATACTTTTTTAATATCATCAGGAATTCGATCCACTTCCACCATATCATCCAGTCGTTTAGACAGATAACGCACTCGTGAATCAATTTCTCTTAGCTGTTTTTTACCGTAAATATACTCTGCATTTTCGCTTCGATCACCCTGCGCTGCTGCTTCTGACACCGACTGTGTCACTACCGGAGGTTTTTCTTTCCACAAATAACGTAATTCTTCCTCCATACGGGCTTTGCCTTGTGGAGTAATATATTTTGAAGATGGTTTGCGCGGTGGGCGATAACGTCCCATAAATTACAGATTCCTCTTAACTGGTCATTTATTCACTCTAAAATGAGATAGAATGCTGATTTACAGACAAATTGATTTTACTGGCATTTAAAAAGATGATAACAATCACTATATAATAAAAATAAAGTCAGAAATAGTCTTAGACTACTGTATTATAAGTACAATGAACTGTTTGTCCTATGAGGGGTCTACTTTCTATAACTAGAATATATGCAACGTGTACCGTTAATTATAAAAGCTGCTCTTAAAGTCAAATTCCCACAAAATAAGATAAGAAGTGAACTATGTCCAAATTTTCAAGTTTATCATTGAAAGCACCGTTTAATACGTCGCCAATGCTGCTCTCCAGAGTGTTGCTATCCAAAACATTACTGATGATTGCTATTTACACTGTGCTTCTCAGTGTGCCGTTTTCTGCAATTGCCAAGGTCTATAATTCTGAGGAATATGTTCACCCTGTATCACCTGCGAAGGAGCATGCAAAACTTAGTTTTGTCATTGCCAAGCAGCTGCAGTATCAACACTATCGCCAAATGGTATTAGATGATGAATTATCCTCTAAAGTATTTGATGCCTTTTTAAAATCGCTTGATCCTAATAGAACTTTTTTTCTTGCTGAAGATATTAAGAAGTTTGAGAAATTTCGTTTTTTAATGGATAACAATTTTCGTCGTGGTGAGCTTGGTAATGCCTTTAATACCTTTAACCTGTATCAGAAACGTTATGCAGAGCGCATGGCCTACACTCTGAACTTATTAGAGAATAGCTATAGTAAACTTGATTTTAACAAAAACGAAGAGTTGACGATTGAACGAGAAGAACTGCCATGGCCTGCAAATAAAGAAGAACAAAACAAATTAACTCGTCAACAACTGAAAAACGTTATCATCAGTTTTAAATTAGCGGGTAAAGATGACAAAGAAATTCAGGAATTATTAATCAAACGCTATAAAAATCAAATCAATCGTATCAAGCAAACCAATAATGAAGATGCTTTTCGCATTTACATCAATGCCCTGGCTGAATCTTACGATCCTCATACTCAATACTTCTCACCAAGAATCTCTGAGAATTTTGACATTCAAATGAGTCTTTCCCTGGAAGGTATTGGCGCCATGTTAGAAGCTGAAGATGGCAATACAAAGGTCAAGCGTCTGGTACCTGCAGGTCCTGCTGAAAAAGCAGGGCAATTAAAAGCAGGTGATCGTATTGTCGGTGTTGGTCAGGGCGTGGATGGTGACATAGTTGATGTTATTGGCTGGCGTCTGGATGATGTGGTACAACTGATCCGAGGTAAAAAAGGCACTAGTGTCCGCCTGGAACTCATCCCACAAAAAACCAAAGATGAACATAAGACAAAAATAATTCAAATCGTTCGCAACACGGTCAAATTAGAAGAACAGGCAGCAAAAAAAGAAATTATTGAAGTCATAGAAAATGGTCAGAAGAAAAAAATAGGTGTTATTGACATTCCTGCCTTTTATATCGATTTTAAAGCAGCACAGGCTGGTGATCCTAATTACAAAAGCACCACACGAGATGTCAAAAAACTGGTTAATGAATTAAAACAGGAAAAAATCGATGGCCTTATCATTGACTTAAGAAAGAATGGTGGTGGTTCATTAGAGGAAGTAAACACTTTAGTCGGCCTGTTTATTAAATCAGGACCCACGGTTCAAGTCAAAGCTGCTGATGGGCGCATTGCACAATTAAACGATGAAAGTGATGAAATCACTTATCAGGGGCCTTTGGCAGTTTTAGTCAACCGTTTAAGTGCTTCTGCTTCAGAAATTTTTGCTGGTGCCATCCAGGATTATAATCGCGGCCTTATTATCGGTAATCAGACCTTTGGTAAAGGCACCGTTCAGGCCTTGCAGCAATTAGAACAGGGGCAGATAAAATTAACTCATGCTAAATTTTATCGTGTTTCAGGCGATAGTACACAAAATCTGGGCGTGCTCCCTGATCTGATCTTTCCCGCCCTTTATGACAAGGAAGATATCGGTGAAAGCTCACTGCCTGAAGCATTACCCTGGGATCAGGTAAAAAATGCAGATTACAACAATTTACCAACGGTAAAAGCTATTTTCCCTGCACTAAAAAACAAACATGAAAAGCGTATTGTAGGCAATCCTGACTTTCAATATATTCAAGAAACTCTTGCCCGTATCGAAAAGAAGAAAGGACAAAAAATCTTATCTCTCAACTTCAAAGCACGAGAAAAAGAATATAAAGAATCTCGCCAGGAACAATTAGAAATTGAAAACAAACGTCGAATTGCCAAAGGTGATAAGCCCTTTAAGAACATTAAAGAATTAGATGACGAGGATGATATTTTAGGCCTGAATGATGATCATGAAGATAAGGAAGAAGATGAGGATAAAAAAGATAGTGACAGCTACACACTACTTTTAGAGTCTGCTCATATTCTGGTTGATTTTATCCAGTTAAAGCCCGCTAATCTGGTTCATAAATAATTAACCACTCAATTCAGGGTGTTCTACACCCTGATTTATTACTTTAGTTTCAATAAGTTAAAAAACATAGGGTGTTTTTTTAATCAACTATTATCATCAACACTTTGAATTTTAAATCATTTAAAAAAAAATCCTTTTTTTTATCATTTTTCTTGCGCAATCACAAATCCTAGCCCATAGTTACTGATACCGTTAAAAAAACAAAGTCTTTTTAAGCAGAGCAGTTTGTTATTTAATTCTGAGGGAATACACAATGTACCATTATAGTAAACTTGATATATTTTGTGATGATGTAAAAAAATACGCAGATGCTGATGGTTATCTACCTGAAGCAGAAGATTTTTTTCAGTATTTTTCTTATCCGGAAGCACAGTTTAAAGATCTCAATAATTGGACCAGACACATACAAAATTCCGTTCACGCAACACATTCAGCTCAACAAAAATTACATGCCTGGCAAGATCGGATGTAACGTTCAAGCTCAGAAAATCAATTGAATCAATGAGATTAGGCACCTAGCCTAATCTCAACTAACCAGTTAATAATATTGATTTAATATAGAAAGAAATTCATCGCCATATTTTTCCAGTTTTGTCGCACCTACTCCGTTAATCTGACTAAACTCATGCACTGTTGTCGGATGATATTCCACCATTTGCATTAGTGTCGCATCATGAAAAATAATATAGGCAGGAACCCCCTTCTCTTGAGCTAATTCATTACGTTTTGTACGCAGGGTCTCCCAGATCAGTTTTTCTTCTGAGTGCTGCGAGAACCCTCGAACTGCTCGTCCTGATTTATTGCATTTTTCAGTTTTCTTCGTTTTACTCCTGGCAACATCTTTACGGAAATACAGTCTTTCTTCACCGCGCAGCACAGAACGACTTTCTTCGGTCAGCTTAAGGGAGCCATAACCATCGATATCAACCTCAATAAAGCCTCTGGCGATCAATTGGCGAAAAACCGAACGCCATTGAACTTCAGAAAGCTCTGTACCTATCCCAAAGGTTGACACCTGATTATGTCTAAATTGTTCAATTCTCGGTGTTATTTTTCCCCTTAAGACATCAATCAGATAACTGACACCAAAGCGCTGTCCGGTACGAAACACACAAGAAAGAGCTTTACGTGCTTCAGTTGTAGCTTCCCAGCTCTCAACCGGTTCAAGACAATTATCACAATTGCCGCAGGCTTCCTGCTGCTGCTCGCCAAAATATCCCAACAGACTGATACGACGGCATGAGGTAATTTCACAAAAGCCCAGCATCGCTTCTAATTTGCGTTGTTCCAGACGCTTTATCTGCTCTATTGCTTCAGAGTTAGATAGCATTTGTCTTAACATAATGACATCTTGCAGGCCATAAACCATCCAGGCATCAGCAGGCAAACCATCACGTCCGGCACGGCCTGTTTCCTGATAATAAGATTCTATACTTTTGGGCAAATCCAGATGTGCCACATAACGCACATCAGGCTTATCAATCCCCATACCAAAGGCAACGGTTGCTACAATGACAATCTTTTCTTCTCTTAAAAAATTTTCCTGATGCTGCTGGCGCATGTCTGCTGACAGACCTGCATGATAAGGCAGCGCCTTGATCCCCTGATCTTGCAGCCAGTTAGCCGTTTCATCGACTTTCTTTCGAGTCAGACAATAAACAATACCTGCATCATCAGGATGTTCTGTACTGATAAACTGCAGCAATTGTGCTCGTGAATTATTCTTTTGCCTGACTCGATAACGAATATTCGGCCGATCAAAACTACTGATAAATAACTTTGCCTTAACCAGGTCAAGTCGATTGGCAATTTCATTACGCGTACTTTCATCGGCTGTGGCCGTTAACGCAATACGAGGGACTTGGGGAAATTGTTCATGAAGAATAGATAGCTGGATATATTCCGGTCTGAAATCATGCCCCCATTGTGATACACAATGGGCTTCATCAATGGCAAATAAAGCCACTTCAATTTGATGCAATAGATTAAGAGTGCGTTCCTGACAGAGGCGCTCTGGAGCGACATAGAGCAAATCCAATTCAGCGCGCATTAATTGCCCTTCAACTTCCTGTACTTTCTGATAGGACAGACTGGAATTTAAAAATGCCACTGCAACACCCTGAACTCTTAAAGCTGAGACCTGATCCTGCATCAGCGCAATAAGGGGTGAAACAACAATGCCTGTTCCTGCGCGAACAATCGAGGGAATTTGATAACAAAGGGATTTACCCCCGCCTGTGGGCATTAGTACTAATGCATCCTGGCCGGATATGACTTCATTAATGATGGATTCTTGTTCACCACGAAAGTTATGGTAACCAAAAAGCTGCTTAAGAACGTCTAGAGATGAAAGACTTTGAGGCGACTTCATCTTTGTCCTTTTCGATGTGCTGATTTAATCATCTCTCCATATAGCGAGTATTATTCCCCTGACTGTTTCTGTTTATAGAAACCAGACCGGGAGAATAACACTAATTAAAGAACGAGTTTATTTTAACTGCTCATGCAACAGGTTAAGAATACGATAAGAGGTTTTGGAAAGATCCGGCCGGCCATTGGAATCCAATATAATAATGACGGTATCATCACCACGAGGAAACAGCTTAATTTGATATTTACTTTGATCAACGGCTACTTCATCTTTCCAGAACTTCAGTTTGGAGAAGAAGCCTTTTCCGCCCTCTTCTGCCAGAGGATCAACATACTGAACATAGTACACACCGTTTTCACGGTTACGATCTTCTACCACAAAATTAATACGATCCAGAGCAACACCAGTACGACGCCATGCTCTTGGGAATGTTTCTTTAACAACTAAGCGGGAATTACCCTGAGCATTACGAGAGATAGTCGCTCTATCAACTTTCTTAGTCGCAGAACGCGCTAATAATGCTTTGGCTTTTTGTTCTTCAAGACCCATATAAACCATCATACGGCCCAGCATTTCCGCTTCAAGCTCAGGATCTCTTGGACGAGGTTTCCAGATGGTTCTTTCGGTCGTCTCACTCTCAATGACTTCTTGCATACCATAATGTGTCAGAAATAAGTTAACTTGATTATCTTCGCCGCTATCTTCAATACGAACTCGATATTTATCCCTGGTACCTGCTGAATAGAATGATTTCAGCACATAACTTAATGCTGTGCGAATAAAATCTTGTGGGATGTCCGCACGATTTTCTGCCCATTCGGTTTCCAGAATGCCGGTAGCGGGATTTTCGCGTTTTATTAACATGCCTGAATTAAGCCAGAATTCACGCATTTTTTCCCAGGTCTGCTCTTTCGTACCGGTAATGACCAAATGACGTACATCATCGCCTTCACGAATAAGCTTGATATTGTTCTGCTGAGGCAAGACCTTATCAATCACAGCGCGATTACCCTGACGCTCTTTAGTATAATCCTGATAGGACGCACTACCGCCTCCGGTATTAATATCAGGAACAAGCATCATTTCATCATAAGTTGCGGTGGTTAAATCAGGGGGGATTTCCAGTGGTTGAACATCACGGCTCTGATGTTCATAATCTACTTTTCGACCTGCAAAAGTATCGTTCAGATTAGGGATAGAATCACATGCAACCAGAGTTGATGCTATCGTAATGGCCAAAGTCAGCCTGGGAAATTGACTAAGGCTACTCTTTTCCTGGCTGAAGCTGTTATTTTCTGAAGCGCTTTGTTTCATTACACACCTTATGTTTATGCTTGACTTATTTTGTCACTAAATACTTTAATTAAGAAATAATGATTTAATTCTACTTAAACTGGGCTTAACTTAAAGAAGCTTGCTTTATGGCATCACGGATCACATCATGATACTGGTCATTTAACGTAGTTAATGGTAACCTGATACCTTCAGGAATCATCCCCATTTCATACAAGGCCCATTTTACGGGAATGGGATTTGACTCTACAAATAGTTTATCATGCAATGCTAATAAACGTTCGTTAATCGCTGTTGCTGTCTCACGATCACCTGCCAGAGCAGCTGCACACATTTCATGCATCGCCTTTGGTGCAATATTGGCTGTAACAGAAATATCACCCTTGGCACCTGATAAAATTAACTCCATTGCAGTTGCATCATCACCGGAATACACATCCAGTTTATCACCACATTCAGCCATAATCTGCTGGCCGCGAGATAAATCGCCTGTTGCCTCTTTTATGCCCACAATATTGGAAATTCCTGCCAGACGAACAACGGTTTCCGGCAGCATATCAACCGCAGTACGGCCAGGCACGTTATATAAAATCTGCGGAATAGCCACTGTTTCAGCAACTTTCTTAAAATGCTGATACAAACCTTCCTGAGTCGGCTTGTTATAGTAGGGAGTCACCAGCAGGCAGGCATCTGCACCTGCAGACATGGCACACTGAGTCAGTTCAATCGCTTCTGTTGTTGAATTTGCACCCGTACCTGCAATCACAGGAATACGATTATTTACAATATCAACAACTTGTTTAATGGTGTGGCAATGCTCTTTTTCATTGAGAGTAGCTGACTCACCTGTTGTACCCATTACAACAATAGCATCTGTGCCGTTTTCTACATGAAACTCAAGCAGTTTTGCCAAAGAGAGCTCATCCACACTGGCATCCGCATGCATAGGGGTCACCAAAGCAACCATACTGCCACTAAACATTCATAATCTCCACATATCATAATCACCCAGGTCAAATCTTATGATTGACTGGTAATAGTTAAATTTAAACAATCGTTTATTATCCTCGATTCTTATACAGAAAACCAGTGTAATTAGTACCTTAGAAAATTTATTTTCGTAAAAGAACATATCCCAGCGATTAGTATCTTAGAATAGTTATTTGTGCCGAATTTATTGCAAAAGATTAAATACAAAAAAGAGCTTTATTTATTAATTCATGTGGACAATAATTTAATAGATTATAAAAACAACTGGTATCAAGTCTTATGGAAAATAACCCAAATCAACTGGTCATCTCAGCAATCGGCAGCGATCGTCCAGGTATAGTTAACGAGCTTTCACAGCTGATTGTACAAAATAATGGCAATATTGATGACAGTCGTATGACGGTATTAGAGGGTGAATTTGCAATTATATTGTTAATTTCAGCAACAGGTAATAAATTAAACAGTATTGAACAACTTATAAAGCAGCAAGCTTCGAGTCTTGGATTAAGCATTATTACCAAGCAAACCAGTGACAAAGCTCTTTCTAAAAAAACACTTGATGATAAGAAGATCCCTTATATTGTCGAGATTTTGGCGATGGATAATCCCGGCATTGTCTATAAACTTGCTGATTTCTTTTCTTCACGTGAAATTAATATTCAAAGTCTGCAAACTGATCGTTATCCGGCACCTCACACAGGTACACAGATGTTTGCCATTGAAATGGTCATAGCCGTACCCCAATCTATTATTATTAATGATCTCAGAGAAGACTTTTTAGATCTCTGTGATGATATGAATCTTGATGCATCAATCGAAGCACCCAGATTATAACGTCTAAGACTATTATTACGAGCTAACAACGCTAAAGGATAACTATGAGCCAAGTTGAAATAGGCAAAAAAATACCTGATTTTTCTGGTCAGGCAAGCAGCGACATTGATTTTAAACTCAGTAACTACAAGGGCAATCCCCTTTTAATTTATTTTTATCCCCGAGACAATACACCTGGCTGTACTCAGGAAGGCAAAGATTTTCGAGATAATTATGCGGCTTTTGAGAAGAAAGGCATTGAGATTTTTGGTCTTTCAAGAGATAGCGTTAAAGTACATGAAAATTTTAAGGACAAACATGAATTTCCTTTTGACCTTATCTCAGATAAAGAAGAGAGAATTTGTAATTTATTCGATGTCATAAAAGAAAAAAAACTTTATGGTAAAGTTCATATGGCCATAGAACGAAGTACCTTCTTAATTGATAAAAATGGCGTACTCATTAACGAATGGCGTAAAGTAAAAGTAAAAGAACATATAGATCAGGTACTTGAAGCCATTGAACAGATTTAACACACTCATGCTTAAACCGAGAAAAATCAGTTGCTATCTACTGCAGCTGATCATTCCAGATTAAACAAACAGGGAACTAATAGAATGATGGAAAATGCAGACGATAATAATGAAAAGCGTTTATTCGTACTGGATACTAATGTTTTAATTCACGATCCAAGTGCCCTGTTTCGTTTTTCTGAACATGATTTGTTCATACCTATGGTGGTATTAGAAGAATTAGACAACAATAAAAAAGGCCATTCAGAAGTTGCCCGTAATGCTCCTCAGGCAAGTCGTTTCCTGGATGATCTGATCTCCAGCTCTACTCCCGAAGAAATAAAAAACGGCTTAGATCTCAACCTGCGAATAGGCATTGATGAAGATAGTGAAGAGCCTCTTATTGCCACTAGAAAGTTGTTTTTACAAAGCACCCATATCTCAACAGAAATTCCTATCACGCTTCCCGGACAAAAAAATGATAATGATACTCTAGGTATCACTGTTGCCCTGCAAGCCGATACTAATTTACCCTAAGTGGTTCTTATCACTAAAGATATTAACTTACGCATTAAAGGCGCAGCCATTGGTATTCAAGTTGAAGATTACAATAATGATCAGGTACTTGAAGATGTTAACCTCCTCTATAGCGGAGTACTAAAACTACCTGATAGTTTTTGGGACTTACATGATAAAGAAGTTGATAGATGGACGAAAGAAGGACACACCTATCATAAAATCAGTGGTGACGAAGTCAAAAAATGGCAGCCTAATAAAATTATTTCTATTGGTGATGATAATACTTTTGAAGCATTGTCAGAGAGAACACTGAAGAAGGCGCCATTGTTGAGCAAGTTCGTCAGTGTTATTCTGAAAAAGAAAGTGTTTGGGGTATTGCTGCCCGAAATCAGGAAGAAAACTATGCACTTAATTTATTAATTGATCCAGAAGTTGACTTTGTTTCTCTGGTTGGACAGGCGAGCACAGGAAAAACCTTATTAGCTCTGGCCACTGGTCTGGCTTAAGTTATGGATGAAAAAATCTATCAGGAAATCATTATGACTCGCACCACAATATCAGTTGGCGAAGATATTGCTTTTTTACCCTGTACTGAAGAAGAAAAAATGCCTCCATGGATGGGCGCATTAATGGATAATCTGGAAGTCTTAACTCACAGTGAAGAAGGCGGTGAATGGGGTAAACAGGCCACAAATGATTTACTTGCAAACCGGATTAAAATTCGCTCTCTCAACTTCATGCGTGGTCGAACCTTTTTAAATCGCTACATCATTCTTGATGAAGCACAAAATCTTACCTCAAAACAAATGAAAACACTAATCACCCGTGCAGGCCCCGGCACAAAAATCATTTGTCTGGGACAATATATACCCATGACCTATGAAAATGCTTGATTTTCATAGAGAAGAAGATCAAAATTATCCAATGACGCAAATTACTCTCACAGCCCATAAA
>JAIVER010000026.1 GCA_023864145.1 Thiohalomonas sp.
TTACCGAGCATTGGAAAATCATTAGATTCTCGAATTAATGATAATTTCCAAGTGTTCGATCCTGCATTTTCAAGTTGATTGGGTATATAACGTGGAGTGATTGTCATTGGAAAGCGTAGTTCAAACTCGCCCATATTATAATTGACCTTTTGCAGGTAAGTGATTTCAAGGACAATTTCTGAATCAGGTGCAATATTACTAATGGAATTAGTGAACAGATTAGGACGTTCCTGTTCAACAAGGCTGGCCTGCTTGCCTGCTACTCGGGCTTGTTGATAAATGATCCGCGCTTCTTTTTTTTCTTTTTATTGTGCTCTTAATAATGCGCTCACCGATTTTAATCTGCATTCTATTCACTGCGGCATTTTCAGGTAAAGGGAAGACATAACTGCCTTCTACCCATTGAACACTGGTATTTTTAAAATGCTGCTTAACATTCACCTTAGCAACCATGGCGTTAACCTCCATACTCATATCCGTTTTGAGCAAGAGAGTAGGTTTATAATATTGCTTGTTTTATGCACTTTAACTATCATCACTATTTCATCCTTAATCACATAGAGTGATTTTGTGTGTTTATTATCTTTTTATTTCAGCATAGTGATATGGCTGAAAGATATTGATATTGTGTAAATTTGATGACGAATTATGGCAGTGCTTTTGGAATTGATGTAAAACTGTGCAATTTCTCAAAGAAGCAAAAAGTAGTCTATTTAAAATATGGTAAAAGTGTTATACTCAGGAATTACAAAAAACGAATATATCGTCTCCTGATAGCCTTTTTTTAAATTGGGAGCATCTCCAAGAATCAACGTTTATAACGATATAAGAAACATATAATGAATCCTAATTTTCTTGATTTTGAACAACCAATAGCAGAGCTTGAAGCAAAGATTGAAGAGTTACGCTATGTTGGTAATGATACTGAACTGAACTTATCTGAAGAAATAGCGACTTTAAAAGAAAAAAGTAAGTCATTGACGAAGTCTATCTTCAAAGATCTAACTCCCTGGCAAATATCTCAGCTGGCTCGTCATCCTATGCGTCCTTACACGTTAGATTATATAAAGCTTATTTTTACTGATTTTGAAGAACTTCATGGCGATCGTGCCTTTGCAGATGATGCCCCGATTGTGGGCGGTTTAGCACGTCTGGATGGTAATCCAGTTATGATCATTGGCCAGCAAAAAGGTCGTGATACCAAAGAAAAAGTCAGACGCAACTTTGGTATGCCTCGTCCCGAAGGCTATCGTAAAGCATTGCGTTTAATGAAATTAGCTGAACGTTTTAAATTGCCGATTTTGACCTTTATTGATACACCGGGTGCTTATCCGGGTGTTGGTGCTGAAGAACGCGGGCAAAGTGAAGCCATTGCACGTAATTTGATTGAAATGGCAGAACTAAAAGTGGCGATTATTTGTACTGTGATCGGTGAAGGCGGTTCGGGTGGTGCATTAGCTATCGGTGTGGGTGATCGCGTGAATTTATTACAATACAGCACTTATTCAGTCATATCGCCTGAAGGTTGTGCCAGTATTTTATGGAAGAGTGCAGATAAAGCCTCAAATGCTGCTGAGGCAATGGGTATTACTTCAGGGCGTTTAAAAGAACTTGGCTTAATTGATCAAATTATTGATGAACCTGTTGGTGGTGCTCATCGTGATCATGAAAATATGGCCAAAAAATTAAAGCAGTCTTTAGTAGAAACCTTAGAACACCTGCTTGAAATGCCGACAGATCGTTTATTGGATTCCCGCTATGAGCGTCTGATGAAGTTTGGCAATTATATTGAAGGTTAGAGTATTGAAGGAGTAGTATATAATGTCTGTTACTCCTCAGGCCTTTCATCTTCAGCAATTGGCTGCTACTGAAAAGTATCTGATTGCCTATAGCGGTGGTGTTGATTCACATGTTTTATTGCACCTCTGCGCGCAGCTCAAAAATTCTCCCAGTGGTTTCGAACAATCTTTTTCTGCTGTCTATATTGATCATGGCTTAAACCCCAATGCCAAAAAATGGGGTTTTCACTGCCAGCATATTTGTTTTGAATTAGATATCCCTCTCAGCATTATTGAAGTTGATGCCAGTCCAGAAAATGGTCAGAGTCCTGAGGCTTCTGCCCGCAGTGCCCGTTATCAGGCTTTTAGTCAATTATTAGATGACAATGACTGTCTTTTGACTGCACAGCACCTGGATGATCAAGCTGAAACACTCCTGCTGCAGCTGCTTCGTGGTAGTGGTACCAAAGGCTTATCTGCCATGCCCAGAATTAAACTTTTTGCCAAAGGGTTTTTATGTCGTCCAATTCTTGATTATAGAAAAAAAGATATTCTTGATTATGCAAAACAGCATCAACTGGACTGGATTGAAGATGAAAGCAATGCAGAAGAACGTTTTGATCGTAACTATTTACGTCATACGGTATTGCCTCTATTAGAAAAGCGCTGGCCTGCTACTCAGGAGAATTTTGCTAAATCTGCTGAAGTTCTGGCAGAATCTCAACTATTATTAGATGAAATGGCATACTCAGATATTCGGAGCTTATTTTTTATTAATGCCAATGGTGTGACGGAGCATGATAAATTACTTCTGGAACCCATGTTTAAACTATTAAAGTTGAGTCAGATATCTTTGCAACAGCAAAAAATACCGGATCACTGCCATCATCATGAACTAGCTCGTTTGAATAACGTGCTGAGATACTGGATAAACCTCAATAATCTTCCTATGCCATCAAAAAAAATTCTGGAACAGATTGTTTCTGGTGTGATTCAGGCAAAAGAAGATGCTATGCCTTTAGTGTCATGGAGGCGTGATACATTTTATTGTGAAGTGCGCAGGTATCGAAATAAGCTCTACTTGCTGGATGCTTCACCCATCACCAAACAAACTCAAAAACAGCAACTAACTAAAGGGCAAGTTCTTGATTTAATTGATAATAAGGGAAGTATTGAATTCTTGTCAGCGAATAAAGTACAGCGAGATCACTTTTTTAATCGAGAAAAACTGCTGAGCAAAAAATTGACTATTGGTTTTAGAGAAGGTGGTGAACGCTTTAGAAGAACCGTAAACGGGCAGTCTCATGCATTAAAACACTGGTTTCAGGAACAAGCTATTCCACCCTGGGAGCGAGATCGGATGCCGTTGATTTTTTGGGGAGATGAATTGATTCAGGCAGGTAACACTGTCCTTAGTGATCCCTTTAGCGATGTGGTCAGTCATGTTGTCAATGATGCTCTGGTTATTCATTGGCAAAGAATTAAAAATAAATAACATTGCCTTCATCTTTGGATGAAATTATTCCCAATAAACGGTAGAATTACCCCTTTGTTTCTTGCGTATTCTTTTGCATCTTCTTATTGACTCAATAAGAATTATGTAAGTAAGCATAGCAGATAAATCGAACATCTAAGAGCTTAATAAATCCTAATGACCAAATATATTTTTGTTACCGGCGGCGTTGTATCTTCCCTTGGTAAAGGCATTGCCGCAGCATCTCTGGCTTCTTTACTTGAGTCGCGCGGTCTAAAAGTGACCTTATTGAAACTGGATCCTTATATTAATGTTGATCCGGGCACTATGAGTCCCTTTCAGCATGGCGAAGTTTATGTGACTGAAGACGGTGCTGAAACCGATCTGGATTTGGGGCATTATGAACGTTTTGTACGCACCAATATGCACCAGAGCAATAACTTTACTGCCGGTCGTGTTTACGAAAGTGTGTTATCAAAAGAACGAAGGGGTGATTATCTCGGAGTGACTGTTCAGGTTATTCCACATATTACTGATGAAATTAAACATCGTATCCAGCTTGGTGCCGGAGATGCTGATATCGCCATGATTGAAATCGGCGGTACCGTGGGTGATATCGAATCCCTGCCCTTTATGGAAGCCATTCGTCAACTGGGTATTCAAATGGGCAGTGAGCATACTTTGTATATGCATCTGACCTTATTGCCTTATATTCCCACAGCTGGTGAGTTAAAAACCAAACCCACACAGCATTCCGTTAAAGAACTGCAAGCTATTGGTATTCGTCCCGATATTCTGCTTTGTCGTGCTGATCGTGAGGTGCCGGATGAAGAACGTCGAAAAATTGCTCTGTTTACCAATGTTGAAGAACGCGGTGTTATTTCTGCCATTGATGTGGATAGTATCTATCGTATCCCACTGTTATACCACGAACAAAAGCTTGATCAATTAGTCGTTGAAAAACTTAAACTGGATGTGCCCGATGCTGATTTGTCTCAGTGGCAGGCGGTTGTAGATGCTCAGAACAATCCTAAAGGTGAAGTAAACGTTGCAATGGTAGGCAAATATATGGACTTAACCGAGTCCTATAAATCACTATCAGAGTCTTTGATTCATGCCGGTATTCACACCTCAACTAAGGTACGAATAACCTATATTGATTCTGAAAAAATTGAAAAAGAAGGCACTGACAGCCTCAAAGGAATGGATGCAATTCTAGTACCCGGCGGCTTTGGTAATCGCGGTGTAGAAGGTAAAATATTGGCTGTTCAATATGCACGTGAAAATAAAGTACCATACTTAGGTATCTGTTTAGGTATGCAGGTTGCGGTGATTGAATACGCACGTAATGTCGCAAAACTGGATAAAGCACACAGTACTGAATTTGATCCAAAGACACCAAACCCGGTCATTGCGCTTATTACTGAATGGCTTAAAGAAGACGGCACGATTGAAACTCGTGATGAAAATACCGACCTGGGCGGTACTATGCGTCTGGGTGGCCAACCGTGTAAACTGGCTCAGGACTCAGTGGTGAAAAAAGTCTATGACAAAGAAGTCATTGTTGAACGCCATCGTCACCGATATGAATTTAATAACCAGTACCGTGAGCCTCTGGCCAACGCAGGGCTGAAATTTTCCGGCATTTCTATTGATGATAATCTGGTTGAAGTCGTTGAAGTGGCTGATCACCCCTGGTTTATTGCCTGTCAGTTCCATCCTGAATTTACCTCAACACCACGAGACGGTCACCCATTATTCACCAGTTATATCAATGCCGCACGATTCAGAGCTGGTCTGAGCATTGAAAATGAAGAAGGAAAATTGTTTTAATGAAACTTTGTGACTTTGAAGTCGGGCTTGATAAATCCTTATTTTTAATTGCCGGCCCTTGTGTGATCGAAAGCGAGCACATGGCTTTAACCACGGCAGAGCAATTAAAAAAAATCACAGATGAACTGCAGATCCCTTTTATCTATAAATCATCTTTTGATAAAGCTAATCGCACGTCCAGCCAGAGTTATCGTGGTCCTGGTATGGCAGAAGGGCTGAGAATTTTACAAAAAGTAAAAGATGAACTCAATCTGCCTATATTAACGGATGTTCATGAAGATACCCCGCTGGATGAAGTTTTAGATGTGGTGGATGTATTACAAACACCGGCCTTTTTATGTCGTCAGACCAATTTTATTCAAAATGTGGCTAAAACCGGTAAACCGGTCAATATTAAAAAAGGTCAGTTTCTAGCCCCGTGGGATATGAAAAAGGTCATGGACAAGGCCAAAGAAACAGGCAATCAGCAGATCATGGCCTGTGAGCGTGGAGTCAGTTTTGGCTACAATAATCTTGTTTCTGATATGCGTTCATTAGCTGTAATGCGCGAGACTGACTGCCCGGTGGTTTATGACGCCACTCATTCTGTACAGCAGCCGGGCGGTTTAGGTGGTTGTTCTTCGGATGGTAACCGGGAATTTGTCCCGGTTTTAGCTCGTGCTGCAGTGGCCAGTGGTGTTTCAGGTCTGTTTATGGAAACTCATCCAAATCCGGAAAAAGCACTCAGTGATGGCCCGAATTCATGGCCTCTGGATAAAATGAGCGATTTAATAAAAATGCTGATGGCAATAGATCAGCTGGTTAAAGCAAGACCATTTGCTGAAACTACCTTATAAAAATAAAAATAAAACACAGGAAAAAAAATGCCAGATTTAAGCATTGTTGACGTAAAGGCAAGAGAAGTTATTGATTCACGTGGTAATCCAACTGTCGAAGCAGATATCTATCTGGAGTGTGGTGCCATGGGGAGAGCGATTGTACCGTCAGGTGCTTCAACGGGTGCAAGAGAAGCGATTGAACTACGTGATGGTGATAAATCACGCTTTCTGGGCAAAGGTGTCCTGAATGCTGTAAAAAATGTCAATGGTGAGATCAGAGGTGCCATTATGGGTATGAGTGCTGATGAGCAAAGTGCTATTGATAATAAAATGATCACCCTTGATGGTACTGATAATAAAGATCGTTTAGGTGCCAATGCGTTGCTGGCAGTTTCTTTAGCTGTGGCTCATGCTTCTGCAAAAGCAAATAATATCCCTCTTTATCGCCAACTTGGCGGTGAAGGACCGTTTACTATGCCGGTGCCTATGATGAATATTATCAACGGTGGTGAGCATGCGGATAATAATGTCGATATTCAGGAATTTATGATTTTGCCGACAGGTACTCCATCAATGGCTGAAGCCATTCGCTGCGGCGCTGAAATTTTTCATGCGCTGAAAAAAGTATTAAGCAGCAAAGGCCTGAATACGGCAGTGGGTGATGAGGGTGGTTTTGCACCGGATCTGCCATCCAATGAAGCGGCGATTGAAATTATTCTGGAAGCCATTGATGCTGCGGGCTATAAAGCCGGAGAAGATGTTTTTCTTGCTATTGATGCAGCAAGCTCTGAGTTTTACAAAGACGGTAAATACGTTTTAGCCTCAGAAAATAAATCATTAACGTCTGCAGAAATGGTTAATTATCTGGCTGCCTGGGTTGAAAAATATCCTCTGATCAGCATTGAAGATGGCCTGGATGAAGGCGACTGGGACGGCTGGAAGCTCCTTACCGAAAAACTGGGTAAAAAAGTCCAGCTAGTGGGTGATGATCTGTACGTGACTAATCCAAAAATCTTCAAAGAAGGCATCGACAAGGGGATTGCCAATTCAATTTTAATTAAAGTGAATCAAATCGGTACCCTGACAGAAACACTGAAAGCCATACAAATGGCTAAAGATGCAGGCTATACTGCTGTTGTTTCTCATCGTTCTGGTGAAACAGAAGATACCACTATTGCTGATCTGGCTGTGGCAACTTCTTGTGGTCAGATTAAGACAGGTTCATTGTCACGTTCTGATCGGATAGCAAAATATAACCAGTTAATTCGTATCAGTGAAGCGTTGGGTGATAAAGCCGTTTATCCAGGTAAAGAGACATTTTATAACCTGAAATAAATGTCTTAATGACAAAATATCTTAACTATCATCTAACGGGCTGCTCTTTGGTTAAATGCATTTGCTCTATTCGAGGGCCCATTTTATTTAGGCTAAAAAATATTAGCTAATGAATTATATTATTAGCATTTTATTAATTATATTAGTGACGCTGCAATATGATTTATGGGTTGGCGAAGGCAGTATTGTGGAAGTCAGGAAACTGAAATCGGCTATTGAATTACAAACCAGAGAAAACCAGATCCTCAGAGAACGCAATGACGCATTACAAGCTGAAGTGTTAGATCTTAAGCATGGTTTGAGTGCTATTGAAGAACGAGTTCGCACTGAGCTGGGAATGATTAAAAATGATGAAACTTTTTTTCATGTTATTGAAAACAAAAGCATTGAGAATAAAAGTATTGAAAACAAAAAATAACCGCTTTAATTCATGAGTCAAGCATTAGCTGATACCTTATCACCCAGGAAGAAGTATTGGGCTGTCATCCCTGCCGCTGGTGTGGGTAAGCGTATGGGGACTAAAATACCCAAACAATATCTGCCTCTGGCTGCTAAAACAGTGCTGGAACAAACGCTTAATGTTTTTATTCAACATCCTGATATCAGCGGTATTGTACTTGCTGTTACTGAGGGTGATCCGTATTGGCAGGATATATCTGTCAATTATAATCAAGATCATAACAACAAAGACAAGCCCGTCATTATTGCTCCAGGTGGTCAGGAGCGGTGTCATTCTGTTCTTAATGGCTTAAACAAACTGTCACTTTATGCATCAGACAATGACTGGGCTCTGGTTCATGATGCCGCACGTCCTTGTTTGACCAGTGATGATATTGATCAATTAATTACAACATTAAGCAATAGTTCAGCAGGAGGTTTGCTGGGGTTGCCGATGGCTGACACTGTTAAGCGTTGTGATGCACAACAAAATGTACTGGCAACAGTCGATCGTAGTGACCTCTGGCGAGCGCTGACACCACAAATGTTCCCCCTTAAATTACTCAAAGATGCGCTGACTTATGCCATTAAAAATAATGCCTTAGTGACTGATGAAGCATCGGCGATAGAATTGCAGGGCTTAAAACCAAAAATGATAGAAGCTCAGCCGGGTAACATTAAAATCACTCATCCAGCTGACTTGCAGCTTGCAGAACAATTTTTTGCTAATCAGTCCAGTTAAACAGGAGAGTCGTATGATAAGAATTGGTCATGGTTATGATGCACATCGTTTTGCTGATGAAACATTAACAGATGCTTCATCAATAGGCTCTTCATTTATAGTGATGGGCGGTGTTAAAATACCTCATTCACATCTACTATTGGCACATTCTGATGGTGATGTCTTAGTCCATGCTCTGTGTGATGCTTTATTAGGCGCCCTGGCATTAGGGGATATAGGTAAACACTTTCCTGATACGGCCAGTGAATTTGAAAATATTGATAGTCGAATCTTATTAAGAAAAGTCATGCAGGAAGTCATTAAAGCAGACTATAAAGTTGCCAATACAGATATGACCATCATTGCTCAGACACCCAAAATGGCAGCGCATATAGAAACAATGTGTACCTGTCTTGCTGAAGATTTGAATATTGAACGCTCACAAATTAATATTAAAGCAACCAGCACCGAAAAAATGGGCTTTACCGGTCGTAAAGAAGGTATTGCTGCTCATGCAGTAGTACTTTTAGTGCAGTAAACTTTATAATACAGAAATAACTCTTATCTTGAATTAAATGGAAAAAACATTGAGTGACGCCGAAAACGATTTATCCAAACTTTATCCTGTTTTCAAAGTAGAGGATCTGCCTTATGCTCATAATGCTCCTCAGGGCAGAGCAAAGTTTAAGACAAATACTACTGATTTTATTGTGCGGGAAACCCTTAGTTTTGAACCAGAAGGTGAAGGCACTCATGCTTATCTATATATTGAAAAAACCAATACCAATACCGAATGGTTAGCCAGAGAATTAGCACGCTTTGTCGGAGTTGAAGCTAAAGAAATTGGTTATGCCGGTTTAAAAGATAGAAATGCCGTGACCTCACAATGGTTTAGTATTAATCTGGAAATTACTGATGAGCCTAACTGGGATGAATTTCAACTCGAAGGCATTAATATTTTAAAAAAGACCCTGCATCGAAAAAAATTAAAACGTGGTGCCATCAGACATAATAGATTTGAAATTATCCTAAGAGATATTGAACAGGTCACTAAATATGATTTAAAAAACACGATTAGGCAGATACAGTCTTCCGGAGTACCAAACTATTTTGCACAACAACGATTTGCTCATGGCTACAATAACCTGACTCGTGCCGCTGACTGGTTTAACGGCACCAAAAAAATTAAAAAACGAGCCGATAAAAGTATCCTGCTTTCAGCAGCTCGTTCAATGATTTTTAATCAAATGCTGTCACAAAGAATTGAGCAGACAGGCTGGGATAAACTCATTAATGGTGACATAATGATGCTGTCGGGCACGCACTCTATTTTTTCTGCGCCAGAAATTGATGATGAATTAAGGCAGCGCTTCCATCAGGGTGATATCCATCCAACAGCTGCTTTATGGGGCATGGGACAACTCACTTCGGAAAATGAATTATTAATACTGGAGAAAAAAGTTGCAGATTCACTGGATAAATGGTGTGACGGTTTAGAAAAGCAAGGTTTGAAACAAGAACGTCGCTGCGTAAGACTATTTCCAGAGGATTTAACGATACATTTGGAAGGTGGCACTTTAACAAAAGCCACTTTAGAAAAAGTAACAATAGCCTTTTCGCTGCCAACAGGTACTTATGCTACTGCTGTGTTACGAGAAATTGTCCAGTTTTAAAATAACGATTAATTGTCCATTAATATTAGGGCCTTGGAAATAATAAATTTTCCAAGGCCCTTAAATCCAGACTTTGGAATATGAAAAAATTTATTTTTAATATCTTCTGTTTTACTTTATTGCTATTTTTATCTTATGCAGGCTTTGCTCAAACATCAGCAGAGAAAAAATTGATTAATCTGGCTTCCGTCAGTGCTATTGCTGTGGACTCAAAAACAGGTACAGTATTGTTTGCCAAAAATTCTGATATTCTTATGCCGATTGCCTCCATTACAAACGTGATATTGGATTCAAAATTATCCTTCAAAGAAATAATTCGTTTTGCCAAAGAAGATAAAGAAAGTATCAATAACTACTTCTCCCGGGTGAGACTTGAGTCAGAGCTTAGCCGTGGTGATACCCTGAGAATTGCCTTAATGTCATTAGAAAACCTGGCAGCCTCTTCAGGCTCGTACTTACCCCGGCGGCAGTATAGCCTTTGTAACGGCCATGAATGCTAAAGCCAAAGCACTTGGCATGGCACACACACACTTTGTAAACTCGACCGGCTTATCAGAAAATTAATGAGTTTTT
>JAIVER010000027.1 GCA_023864145.1 Thiohalomonas sp.
ATGAAATTTTACCGAGCATTGGAAAATCATTAGATTCTCGAATTAATGACAATTTCCAAGTGTTCGATCCTGCATTTTCAAGTTGATTGGATATAGAGACAAAGAAATGATATACTGGCTCTATTTTTTTAGCAATGCTGCCGCTATGCAGTAAATCGTACTTTTTCAGCTATGCCACTTTAAGATATGCCCAAACTGGTTCTTTTTAACAAGCCGTATAATGTATTATGTCAGTTTACTGATTCTGACCCAAGCCATGCGTCAGGCAGAGAAAACTTATCCGATTATTTATCCATTGATAAGGTTTATCCGGCAGGACGTTTAGATCGTGATAGTGAGGGCTTATTATTACTCACCGACTCAGGCCCATTGCAGCATCAAATTGCACACCCCAAGCATAACAAAGAAAAGTTCTATTGGGTACAGGTAGAGGGTGCCATCACTGCTCAGGCTATTAAACAATTACGCACCGGTGTAGCACTCAAAGATGGTCTCACTCGCCCTGCCAAAGCCAGAAAAATATCAGAACCGGATATCTGTCCAAGAACACTTGCAGTAAGATTTCGCAAAGATATCCCGACTTCCTGGCTGGAGCTCAGCATCTCTGAGGGAAAAAATCGTCAGGTGAGACGTATGACTGCTGCCGTTGGCTTCCCGACACTGCGTTTAATTCGTCATCGTATTGGTCAATGGGCTTTAGGCGATCTTCAACCCGGTGAACACCGCCTGCTCAAGGTTTAATCCTTTGACCAGGTCTCAACAACTCATTATAAATTTCATACCACATCACATAGGTAAATTTTTTTTATTTTACCTGTTAATTTTTACCCGGCAGGCATTTGAAGATAATGCTAAACGCCCCCATATTATTACATTATCACAATGGCGCTCCGGCTGTTCTCCCGAATGACGATACAAACAGATACACAAGTAAACACTCAAACAAACGCTAAACAACCAAAGAAAGCCTTATCCATAGTGGTTGGTCTTTCTGGAGGCGTTGATTCATCCGTCACTGCTTTATTATTAAAACAGCAGGGTTTTGATGTGTCCGCAATCTTTATGAAAAACTGGAATGAGGACGATGACGATGGCTATTGTCCTGCCGAAGAAGATTTTGCTGATGCACAAAGTATTGCTGCCGAGCTGGACATCCCTTTTCATGGGGTTAATTTTGCACCCGAATATTGGGATAATGTTTTTTCCTACTTTTTATCCGAATACAAAGCCGGTCGTACACCTAACCCGGATATTCTCTGTAATAAAGAAATTAAATTTAAAGTCTTTCTGGACTATGCTTTGGCTCAGGGTGCGGACAAAATCGCTAGCGGGCACTATGCCCGTGTCAAAGAAGAAAACGGTCAGTTTTATCTTTTAAAAGGCAAGGACAATAATAAAGATCAAAGCTATTTTCTCTACACTCTGGGGCAATACCCGCTTTCCAGAACACTATTTCCTGTGGGGGAACTGGATAAAACTGAGGTACGTCATCTGGCCGAAAAATTTCACTTAGCAAGCTGGGACAAAAAAGATTCAACCGGTATTTGCTTTATTGGTGAACGTAATTTCAGCAAATTTCTCAGTCAATACCTGCCGGCGAAGCCCGGTGATATGGTCACACCTGAAGGTGAAGTGGTTGGTCAGCATCAGGGACTGATGTATCACACTCTGGGACAGCGTAAAGGTCTTGGTATTGGCGGACGTAAATCAGAGAGCAGCCGACTCTCACAAAAGACTGCACAAAAGGCAGGTCAACCCTGGTTTGCAGCACAAAAAGATCTGCAGAAAAATCAACTGATTGTAGTTCAGGGAAAAGACCATCCGTTGTTGTATACCAACAGGCTGACTGCTTCTAAGCTTCATTGGGTCAGCGGCAAGGCATCAGAGCCGCCATTTCAGTGCATGGCTAAAACACGCTATCGTCAGCTGGACCAGCCTTGCACTATTACATCGATTGACACATCTCACGTAAAAAGCACGAACAATAACACAGAAAATCAGACACATTGTGTGGTAGAATTCGAGGCACCACAATTTGCCGTCACACCAGGACAATCTGTGGTCTTTTATCAAGATGAGATCTGCCTTGGCGGCGGTGTGATTAATTAAATTACAACATTTTAGTTACAATAAAAGAGAACGACGCGATTGACAATAGAACACCTGACATCCCTTGAAGAACGCACCATTGCATTGGCTGGAATTTTCCAGAACTGTCAGCAGATGCAGCAATTAGCAACCACAGGAAAAATCGATGCCTATTATCTGGATATTGCCGTCAAAGCAATTTTGAATACCGAACCAGACAATACCCTGTCAATTTTTCAAGGTATTTCTGGTATTCGAAATGGACTGGAGCTTATTCAGCAGCAATTAGGTTATTCAGATAGTCCCCGGGATACTGATTTAACTCGTTACTCCATCAGCGTGCTTTTTTTGGCCAATAAGTTACTCAAAAACCCAGAGATGCTGAAGCAAATAAGTGATGGTATTGAAAAAGCACAAAATGAGGTAGAACATTTTGCTAGTGATCATGGCAATATCTACGCCAGTCTGGGTGGACTTTATGCAGATAGCATCAGCCAGTTAAATCCTCGCATTATGGTTTCAGGTGAGCCTAACATTCTCAATAATCCTGATAATGCCAATAAAATTCGAACCCTGTTACTGAGCAGTATTCGTTCCTCCGTACTGTGGCAGCAGCTGGGTGGTAGTCGTTGTCAACTGCTGTTTAAAAGAAAAAAAATTGTGTCAATCGCCAAACAATTAGCATGAACTTTTAATTATTCTTTCTGTCTACATTATCCCGATAATACACCCTATTTTAATTAGAAAATAAAACACAAAATTATGAGCCTATATCAACAAATCACACACGCTAGAAATTGTTTAAGCAAAAAAATTATCGGTCAGGATGCACTGGTTAATAAACTCTTTATTGCCCTATTAGCTGATGGCCATCTCATAGTCGAAGGCGCTCCCGGTCTGGCAAAAACCAGAGCCATTAAAGAATTAAGCGATCTGGTTGAAGCAGACTTTCACCGGGTTCAGTTTACACCTGATTTATTACCTGCTGATTTAACCGGTACAGAAATTTATCGCCCTCAGGACGCCTCCTTTCATTTTCAAAAAGGTCCCCTGTTTCATAACATGTTACTGGCTGATGAAATTAACCGTGCACCGGCAAAAGTGCAATCAGCATTACTCGAAGCAA
The DNA here is from genome assembly GCA_023864145.1 of Thiohalomonas sp. Taxonomy (GTDB): domain Bacteria; phylum Pseudomonadota; class Gammaproteobacteria; order GRL18; family GRL18; genus GRL18. Next base: position 3,215 of record JAIVER010000027.1, read on the forward strand.
TGGGCGAACAACAGATCACCGTGGGTAGAGAAACTTATCAATTACCCAAACTTTTTATGGTCATGGCTACTCAAAACCCCATTGAGCAAGAAGGGACTTATCCATTACCAGAAGCTCAATTAGATCGTTTTTTAATGCAGATCAGTATTGATTACCCAGATCAGGATGCTGAAAAAGCCATTTTAGAACTCAATAGAAAAGAAGCTCAGGAAGAACTGTTAAATACATCAGAGAGTGATCATGCGGAAGATATTAACCCCGTCATCTCACAACAGATACTCTTTGCCACACGTCATGAAATACTCAAGATTCACATGAGCCAGGAAGTTGAAGACTATTTATTAACTATTATTTTAGCCACACGCAATCCATCACCCTATAATGAAGAACTCGCTAATTGGGTTAATTACGGCGTCAGCCCAAGAGCGACGATTGCACTGGATCGCTGTGCCCGTGCCCATGCCTGGTTAGCAGGTAAAGACTATGTTGCACCTTCCGATATTCAGGCTGTCGTGCCTGATATATTCCGCCATCGTCTATTGCTATCCTTTGAAGCAGAAGCCAATGGTATTGACTGTGATTACTTTATTGCCAGATTGCTCAGCTATATTGCTGTGCCATAAATCCCCCAAAAAAGACTAAAGAAATAACACGGAATCAATAACTACAACCATAACTGATAAGCATGAGTATTTGGAAGAACAAAACATCTAAGCAGACAGATAATAGCCATACGAGCTCTAAACAGTCTCGTGCAACTCAAGTCGACCTGCAAGGCTTAATACAATTACGCTATCAATCCACGCATCTGTCTCTGGGTTCACAGCGCAAAGCCTATTCATCGCTTTCAGGTAATTATACTTCACCCTTTAAAGGACGTGGTCTTAATTTTGATGAAGTACGCCCCTATCAGCTCGGAGATGATATTCGCAATATAGACTGGAATGTCACTGCCCGCACCGACAAAGTACATACAAAAGTCTTTAAAGAAGAGCGGGAACGCCCTGTTTTTATTATTGTCGACCTCAGAAGGAGTCTCTATTTTGGTACTCGTCATTGTCTAAAATCAGTCACAGCTGCAAAAGCTGCCGCTTTATTTGCCTGGGCAGGTGCGGATAATAGGAATCGTATTGGCGGACTGATCTTTAATGATACTGATCATATTGAAATGCGAGCAAAAGGCGGGCATCAAGGTGTGTTGCAATTTCTTAAAATGCTTACAGACTTTCACAATAAAAGCATATCAAAGCTAGCAGATGAAGCATTAAATAGCGAACTATTATTTGCTCGTATTCAAAAAGTTATTCACCCCGGCAGCATTGTATTAATGGCCAGTGATTTTCATCAGTTTAATGACGCATTTTTAAAGCATATTCGTCATATAGCCCGTCATAATGACTTACTGATGGCACACATTTATGACTCATTGGAAAGGCGCTTACCGCCACCGGGTCAATATGGAATCAGTAATGGTATAGAGTCTCAATCACTTGATACCGGGAATCAGTTATTACGAAGCTCATTTGAGGAATTATTTCAAAAAAAGAGTGATTACATTGCACAATCCTGCCTGCAAAACCAGATTCATTTAATTAATCTGGCCACTCATGACAAGGTAGCCGATCAGTTTCTTGCCGCTTTGGGCAAGGATGCCGGTGTACGCCGTATCGCCAGGAGCCGACACTAATTATGCCAGCACCACAAATGCCAACTCAAGCGCTATTTGATCCCAGTAAACTGGCAGATATTCAACTCCCTGAAGCCATTACTTTTTGGCCTCCTGCTCCCGCCTGGTGGTTATTGCTTGCTCTGAGCATCATAATATTATTAGTGATCATTTATTTCATTAAAAGAAAACCACCAGTAAAAACCGCCACTGTAAAACAATTAAAATCACAGTCAATGAAAGAGCTTCACACCATTAAAAAAAGATATAAAGCTCAACTGATCGATAACGAACCAGATAACTATTCACAAAAAAAAGCCATTACCCATGCCACTGTAAAAGAGCTATCCATTTTTTTACGCCGCTATGCCCTGTCACTTTATCATAGAGAAAAAGTGGCCTCGTTAACTGATCAGCAATGGCTGGCACTATTAGATAACACCTATTATGGAAAGCCTCATAGTAATCAAAGCACACCACTTTTTTCTGAGAAATATGCAGACTTATTAACCAAAACACCCTATCAGTCAGTTGAAAAAATCATTGATCATGTTTTATTAGATGAATTATTTGCCAGTTCAGAAAGCTTAATTAAAAAAAGTGCGCAACTTTTTGCCCAAAAAAAGACTCAACATGAGAAGCAAAATGTATAGTTTTGACTTACCCTGGATATTTTTACTACTGCCCTTGCCTGCGCTGGTTTACTGGCTAAGCAAACCTGTGGAGAGCAAACAAAAACAGGCATTAAAAGTCCCTTTTTATCAACAGGTTCATGAATTATCAGCGCAGTATTCGACACCACAATTACACACATTTTCACCCTTTATGGTATTTGCATTTCTGCCCTGGATTTTTTTAATTATCGCCTCAGCACAACCTAAATGGTCAGGTGAAGCGATAGAAATCCCTGTAAGCGGCCGGGATCTTATGCTGGCAGTGGACATTTCCGGCAGTATGGAAACAGCTGATATGTTTTTTGCCCAGGATATTGTCAATCGACTCACCGCCGTAAAATCCGTATTACAGCCCTTTATCCGTCAACGTGAAGGGGATCGCATGGGGCTGATATTGTTTGCCGATAACGCTTATCTGCAGACACCACTCACATTTGATCGTAAAACCATAGAAAAAATGCTCTATGAATCATTTATCGGCATGGCCGCTTTAAAAGCCACGGCAATTGGTGATGCTATTGGTCTGGCCGTTAAGCGACTTAAAGATTTACCCGCTGATGAAAGCGATTCACGAGTGCTTATTTTACTCACCGATGGTTCTAATAATGCCGGCATTGATCCCGTGACTGCCGCTAAATTAGCAAAACAAATCGGCATAAAAATTTACTCTATCGGCTTTGGTGCTGATGAAATGATCGTTCGTTCCTTTTTGGGTCGCCAGCGTGTCAATCCGTCTCGTGATCTGGATGAAAAGACATTAAAACTCATTGCCGAAATAACCGGTGGTCAATATTTTCGTGCTCGTGATACGCAGGAATTAAAAAAGATTTATCAGATTCTGGATCAATTAGAACCCGTAGAATCAGATAACCTCACCTTTCGTCCCACTAAATCACTTTTTTACTGGCCATTAGCTATTGCACTACTATTAAGTCTTATTCTGATCGTTGCTCAATGCTCATTATCACTAAACACTCAGCATAAAATGAATGGAGAAGCATAATGTCAGACGCATTTCATTTTATTCGTCCTGAATGGTTCATAGCTTTACCTTTTATTGCCCTATTATTAATACTAATGGCCAAACGTTCCAAAAAAAATAATAGTGGCTGGGAAGCTGTGTGTGATCCTGAGCTATTAGCATTTCAATTAGCACAACAATCAGCAGACAATAAAAAGCCTGGAGCAAAATCATTTCAATTATTGCACTGGACTATCCCCTTCCTATTTCTCATAGCCACAATTGCTCTGGCCGGACCCAGCTGGGAGAAAAAAGAACAGCCTGTTTTTCAACAAGGTAATGCCCTGATCATTATTCTGGATTTATCATTTTCTATGAACGCTAAGGATATTAAGCCTTCACGCCTTGAACGTGCCAAATTAAAGCTGATTGATATCCTCAAACAAAAAAAGGAAGGTCAGACGGCATTGATCGCTTTTGCTGGTGATGCTCATACCGTCAGTCCTCTGACCATTGATAATAAAACCATTATGTCACTGTTGCCGGCACTGGATTCTGCCATTATGCCCTTATCCGGAACACATCTTATTGATGCACTGAGCACGGCAAAAGAGCTTTTCAAAAATGCCGGCTTTGCACAGGGGGATATCTTATTAATCACGGACGGTATTGATCCCAGCCAGCAAAACAAACTTGAAAAAAATATAAAAACACTGCGTAAACAAGGTTATCACTTTTCTATTATTGGCGTCGGCAGTCAAACCGGATCACCCATTCCCCTGCAAAAAGGCGGCTTTCTTAAAGATCAATCCGGTCAGATTGTATTAAGTAAATTATCACCAGAACCATTAAAAACATTAGTAAAACTGGGTAATGGCAATTATCACAAACTGTCATTAGATGATAGCGATTTTAAAGCAATAATCAAACACAACTTACGTATTGATAAACAAGCTATTGAGCAGAATGATCACCTTGAACAGTGGGTAGATTCCGGCGCTTATTTAACATTAGTCCTTATTCCCTTTGCCTTGCTGAGTTTCAGGAAAGGCTTATTGAGTATTATGTTAATTGTTTTTCTGGCACCTTATCTGATCATGGAAACTGCTTATGCAGATGAAGCTTCAAACAAGCAATGGATAGGACAATTTAATCAAAAGTTAAGTAACGTCTGGGATAAAGTCTGGTCTACTGCGGATCAAAAAGGACAAAAAGCCTTTGATTCAAAAAATTATCAACAGGCTGCACAAAGTTTTTCTAATAAAAACTGGAAGGCTAGTGCTCAGTATCGTGCCGGAGAATTCGAACAGGCGCTGGAGCAATATTCCCAATCAGATGATGCCAAGAGTCTCTACAATAAGGGCAATACTCTGGCCAATATGGAAAAATTTCAAGACGCAGCTGATGCTTATGAACAAGCCATCAAAAAGCAGCCTGAATTTGACAGTGCCAGTAAAAATCTTGACTATATAAAAGAGATAATCACTCAGCAGAAAAAACAGCAGCAGGAGCAAAAAAATTCTGATAAAAATCAGGACAAATCTGATAAGCACTCGGAAAATCAACAACAAGATCAGCAAAATAGTACTGATGATGCCTCAAAGGGTAATGAGTCCGATTCTAAAGACTCCGAAAAAAATAATTCAGATGAGTCTGATTCAGAAGGTTCTGAATCAGAAAAAACAGATGAAGAAAATTCTCAGTCAAACTCTCCAGAGTCCGATGTTCAAAAAGAAAAAAATAAGTCTGACGAAGCCCAATCTGATAAACCCAAGTCTCCAGAAGATTATCAACAAAAAAATGCTGAACAAAATCAATCAAACAAAGATACTGAACAACAGGCACAGGCTAAGCCCGTTGCAGAAAATGAGACTGAAGATAAAGATGAGGATGAGGAGTCAGGTACTGAAGAGACTCCCAGCGATATACTCTCTCAATTAAGTCAGGAAGAGCAGCAATCTCTAAAACAATGGTTACAACGCATTCCAGATAACCCGGGAAAACTATTAAAAGTTAAATTTCGTAATAATACACTATTAAAACAAAGACAAGTAGACACAGAAACTCAATATGAGGGAGATCCATGGTAAAGCACAAATTAAGAGTAACTCAATGGCTGCTGACATTATTTCTATTTTTTCTTTTACATACCAATATCATTTTAGCAGCAGTAACAGCCACTACAGGTCGCACGGTACTCAGCATTGACGAAACAATTGAGCTGGTCATAAAATCCGACAGCAGCTCAGATGATCCCGATTTAAGTGTGCTGGAAGATCACTTTCAAATATTAGGTCGAAGTCAAAGCCAGAACTATAGTCTGATTAATGGTAATGCCTCACGAACCCATACATGGGATACAACATTATTGCCCAAACAAACAGGCGAGATTACTATTCCTGCCATTAAGGTGGGCAAAGAAACAACTCAGCCCATTTATTTAGTGATAAAAAAACAATCAAGTAATCCCGGTGTCGATGCCAAAGATGTTTATTTAAAAATTGAGTTAGCAGGAAATATTGAAGAATCTGATACACAAGACAAAAGTTTTTATGTGCAGCAACAGATTATGATCACAGTACAGCTATTCCATCGTATACGTTTTTCTAACGCCACCCTAAGCGATTTAGAAATAGAAAATACCGTTGTCGAAAAAATAAGTAATGATGCAAATTATTCAAAAAATATTGGTAAAAATCGCTACAATATTATTGAACGTCGTTATGCTGTTTATCCCCAGAAAAGCGGCTTATTAACTATCCCGGCACTCACTTTTACCGGTAATGCAGAAATCAGTCAAAGCTATTCTTTATTTTCAAGACCCGGAAGACAAATTATTAGTCGAACTAAACCACTGATTTTGAATATTTTACCAATACCCTATAGTTTTACCGGCCAGAACTGGCTGCCTGCTGAAAGCCTTGAAATTGAATCTGAAATTCTTGAAGATACCAATTCTATCATTGTTGGCGAGGCCATTACTCGTCATATTATTGTTAGAGCTAAGGGACTTTTAGGTTCACAATTACCCGCAACAAGTGTATCATCATCAAAAATAATAAAAGCCTATCCTGATAAAGAAAAGCTTAACAATCAATTGGTCAATGGCAAAGTGATTGGTGTAAGACGAGATACTATTGCAATTATCCCGCTAAAACCAGGAAGTTTTACACTCCCTGAAATAAAAATTAACTGGTGGAATACCAAAACCAATCAACAGGAAACCAGCCGCTTAGCGGCCCGCACTCTTTTAGCACAGCCTGATAGTGAACAATTAGCCCAAATTGAAACAAATAAACCAATACATCAGCCTGAAGGAGCAGCTCAACAAAATATCAATGGCACTGAAATGGAAATGGTAAAAACGATTGAAAAGATCATTTATAAAGAAGCAGAGTTAACTAAAAACCTTTGGTTCTGGGTGAGTATCGCTTTATTAATTATATGCCTGATGACTCTCGCCTTATTAATAGTAGCCTCTGCAAAAAATAAACATCCCCAAAAAGCCCTCACAGTTGATGAAAAATTCCCCCTGAATGACCTTGAAATTAAGAAGCATCTGCATCAGTTATATGAAGCTTGCCAAAATAATGATGCCTATAATACCAGTGAATCATTAGTTCAATGGGCACAATTATATTTTAACCGGCCAATGATATCAGGCTTATTACCTGTCATTGAACTGATTGGCAACAATTCTAATAATGATTTACTTATTAGTGAAATTTATAACCTGGAAAGCTGCCAATATTCACAAGAGAAAAAAACATGGCTGGGTAATAATTTAAGTTCAGAACTAGAAAAATATCTGCAACAAGACAATGTAGAAAAGGAAGCTGAAAAGAACAAAGCACCACAAGCATTTTCTACGTTAAATCCTTAGGAACCTAAATAACTATTCCAAAAGAAATTCTACTTGCCCAATATTTATACCCAATCAACTTGAAAATGCAGGATCGAACACTTGGAAATTATCATTAATTCGAGAATCTAATAATTTTCCTATGCTCGGTAAAATGTCATCAAAAAACTCATTAATTTTCTGTCGAAACTCTTTAGCATTGTGAAAAAAATGATTATTTCTCACCTTTTCAT
>JAIVER010000028.1 GCA_023864145.1 Thiohalomonas sp.
ATGTGTGCATAGCGATTATGTCCCGACAAAATGGAAAGAAATAATGAGCCCAGTACATTCACTTTTTTAGGCGCATTATTGCTTCGATAATCTAAAGGACAATCGCTTACCCAGGGATCAAATCGACCACCTAATTTTAAAAACTTGATGAAAAAGGGTAATTGCCCCATGGGAGTGACTTTGGCATTGGAATCCCATTCAATATGTAATTTTCCAGCATAAGTGTCAACTTCTACCGCCTCAGGAAGTGGATTTCTAGTCGCTAAAGCCTGATCACCCGTTGGGTGATAAGATTTGGCTGGCAAAACCATCATTTCATCTTTGTTTTTCAAAGACTTGTGATTTTAGCCTATTTTCAGCTGATTAAACTAGGATGAAGCCTTTTCAAAAATGGATGAGGCCCGTTCAAGAGAAGTGATTAATTACTTGACCAATACTCTAGGAGTGCAATTGATCTTTATTATGCCCACCAGTAAATCAGGGCCGTTTATGGATCTGATCAGTAAGCAGTTTGTGTTTAGTAAATGTCTCACCACAAAAGCCAGAGGTGAGCTGCAAAGGCGGTATGCTGGTGGATCGCAAAATCTGTGATCAGGATAAGCTGAAAGAGCTCTGGGCAAATCATCGAAAAACGATTCGCCATCAGGCGATGTTAGACTTTATGGAAGAGATTTAATTTATGACACTTACATGCATTTTTAGAAAAATTACAAAATAACCCTGAAAATGTTGAATTTACCGATACTATGGCGCTGATAGATGAACTTTATGATTTTACAGAAACAGAATTTAACAATGGCGATTTATTAAATAAATCCGGTGAAAACTTAGGTTCGTGCAAATTATTTGCTTTTGCTCAATTACAATAATTATCTCAAAAACAAACCCTGGCGTGTTTTGCTGCTTATTATCGAGATCGAGATGATGTGTTAAAAAATCCTGATGGTACAGAACATCAGAATATACGCAATTTTATGAAATATTCCTGGGCTGGTATCTCATTTGCAGAGATGGCTTTGAAAAAAAATTGAATTAATTTGAACTTATAAGAAAAGTGCTGGCCTGAGTTATAGTGGCGCACCGCAGAGCAAGCAGCAAATGTTAATGACAGTTAACTAACGCCTTGCGAACACTTCACTTAATCCTTTTTCTTTATTCCCGCTCTATGTGGGGCTTTTTTTGTTCTAAATCTCTTTATTTCAAATAAAACCAGTTATTTAACACCTTTCTCGCTTCATCGACACCGGTTTTTTTTAAGGCAGAAAATAATTGTACTGTGGTGCCGGGATAATCTATTTTAAGAGTACGCTGCACATTGAGCAAAATATTTTGTGCGGCACCACGTTTAAACTTATCAGCCTTGGTGAGTAGAATATGGGCTGGCATACCGGCCTTTTGACACCACTGCAGCATCAGACAGTCGTACTCAGTAAGCGGTCGGCGTACATCCATTATCATCATAACCCCTTTTAAAGAAGAACGTTCAATTAAATAACGTTCCAGAAGAATCTGCCAATGTTGTTTGACAGAAATAGGTACTTTGGCATAACCATAACCGGGCAGATCGACAAGGTGTCGAGTAGGATCAATGGAAAAATAATTGAGCATTTGAGTTCGACCGGGAGTCTTAGATGTCCTGCAGAGACTTTTAATATCTGAGATGGTATTAATCGCACTGGATTTTCCGGCATTAGAACGACCGGCAAAGGCCACTTCAATGGCATTATCGTCTGGTAACTGACTCCAATTATTCACACTGAGTAGAAATTCTGCACGACGGTAATGATTAGGCTTTACGGGTGGTTTTTGTGACATGTTAAGTTTTTGTTCAGTTAAATGATGATAAGGTTAAGTCAACCTGGATAAATCAGCTGGCATCTACGGCAACAGCCTTATGCACTGAATCTTAAGACTGTTTCGCTACGATGCCAACTGGTTATTCCAGGTTAAAATCAACTTGATTTTCAGGTCTGTATATTCAGCAGAATATTGGCACAGATCAATGCAATGGCTATTTTAGCACTTAATTATGAACAAATGTTGCTCAAGAGCTCTTCTTTTGTGTAAAATGGCCCAAATTTTTTCGTATCATTGTGTGATTCAGCGCCATAAACGCTGGATTTTAGCAGAGATGCAAAATTCATTATATCTGGAGTAAAAAATGAAAAACGCTATTAAATTATTAGTCGCTGCTGCTTTTGTTGCTGGTTCTGCTGCTGCTTTTGCTGATGGTGCTGCACTTTACAAAACTGCATGTTTTGCCTGTCATGATGCTGGCGTTGCCGGTGCACCTAAATTTGCTGATAAAGCACTTTGGGCTCCACGTATAGCAACAGGTACAGATGCTATGGTTAAAGTTGTATTAACTGGTAAAGGCGCTATGCCACCAAATGGAGGTACTCAGATGACTGAAGCGCAACTTCGTGAAGTTGTTGAGTATATGGCTAACGCAGCTAAGTAATAGCTTAAAATGAAGCGCTTAAATTAAAGTTGCCCTGAATTCATTTTTTTGAATCAGGGTATCTTTATATCAAAAGTTTATAACACGTTTCTAACATCAGGATTTAGGTAAAATCATGAAAAAAATTGCTATTGCTGCTGCTCTAGTAGCAGGTTTAACGGGTGTAGTGCATGCGGCAGGTGATGCCGATGCGGGTAAAGTAAAAGCTGCAAGCTGTGTAGGATGCCATGGGGCTGATGGTAATTCACTGGCAGGCACACCAAACTTTCCTAATCTTGCAGGGCAAAGTGCATCTTTTCTCTACAAGCAATTAAAAGATTTTAAGGAAGGTAAACGTAAAGATCCTACTATGAATGCAATGGTATTACCTCTTGATGATCAGGCAATGAAGGATGTTGCTGCATTTTTTGCCAGCCAGAAATTAAAGCCGGGCGAAGCTGATCCTGCTTTGGTTGAAGCAGGTAAAGCAATCTATAAAGCTGGAATTGCTGAAATTGCTGTACCAGCATGTATGGGCTGTCATGGACCTGCAGGCAACGGTAACCCGGGTTCTGGTTATCCTCAGTTAGCCAGTCAGAAAAATGTTTATCTTGAAAAACAACTTAAAGATTTTCGTACTGCAGCACAAAATACCGGCAGCACACCTGTTGGCCGTACTAATGATGCCAGCAAAATGATGCGTAATGCGGTTAAACGCATGAGTGACCCGGAAATTAAAGCGGTTGCTTCATATATTCAGGGCTTACAGCCATAGCATTTAAGCCATAGCTTTTTATCCTGATAAAAGATGTGGTATTAAAATTGCTGAATAGCTTTTATAATGAGGGTGGTCTTTGACCACCCTTTTTTTTTGACGATACATTGATACTTATTGAGTTTAAAACGTGAGCCACGAAAATAGCCCGGAACAAAGTAAAAATACCCCTGAACATGTCGAACGACAGCGCTCCAATCGTAAAGAACATGCTATTTCTAAAGTCCTGCTAAGCTTTCTAGGGTCAATGGAATTGGCCATTAGTCTATTTGTTGTTGTTGGTATTGCCTCAATTATTGGCACCATACTGCAGCAAAATCAGGCCTATAATACTTATATTGTTAAATTCGGCCCTTTCTGGTTTGAAGTCTTTCGTTCTCTGGAGCTGTTTGATATTTATAGTTCCTGGTGGTTTGTGATCTTATTGGGGTTTTTATTAGTTTCCACTTCAGTTTGTATCTATCACTATGCGCCGCGGATGATCCGTGAATGCCGACAGTTTCGCCTCAATGTGTTAGCGAAATCCCTAAAATTGATGCACTCATCCGGTTCCTGGTCAAGTCAGTCCAGTGTGGAAGACAGTGCCCAGTTTATTGAGCAAAAATTGTCCAATGGTGGTTATCAGTCACGTTTAAAACATGAACAGGGCAAAATTACCATTGCAGCCAAAAAAGGCGCTGCTAACCGTCTGGGTTATATCTTTACTCATGGTGCCATTATCGTTATTTCTCTCAGTGCCCTGTATGATGGTAATTTTAATCTAAAATTACGGGAACTTGCCGGTCAGCTTAAACTTGAAACAAGAGATTTATTTGCCTCACAGGTACCTGATATGAGTCGTCTTAAAGCCGATGAAAATCATGCGTTTCGAGGCAGTGCTAATGTGCCTGAAGGCAGTACTACTGGTCTGGTCTTTTTACAGATGCGCGATGGTTTTTTAGTACAGGAGCTGCCTTTTACCATTACCCTGAATGATTTTCGTGTAGATCATTATGAATCCGGTATGCCTAAATCATTTGAGAGTGATATTCTCATTGAAGATAAGCAATCAGGTGAGAAAATCAGCAAAACCATTGCTGTGAACCATCCGCTTATTTATAAGGACTTTGCGATTTATCAGGCTTCATTTGATGATGGAGGCTCTATCATGGATCTGCAGGCCTGGTCATTAGAAAATGATAGTCAAAAGATTATGTCATTTAAGCAGGTTATTGGTAAGTCCAGCGTTATAGGAACCCAAAAAGGGGATATGAAGCTGGAATTAGTTGAATTCAAGGTATCGAATGTGCGGCCTAATCCCAGGGAAGAGGAGACAGGGCGTAAATTTAAGAATATGGGGCCGAGTTTAACCTTTCGACTGCGTGACAGCTCAGGTCAGGCGCAGGAATTTATCAACTATATGCTGCCGGTTATTCAGGAAGGCCGTAGCTTTTTCCTTAGTGGTGTGCGCAGCAGTACTTCTGAAGCGTTTCGCTACCTCTTTATTCCCGCTGATGATGCAGGCAGTGTAAAACGCTTTTTTGACTTTCGTACGCTCTTAAATGATACACAGGAAATGCGTCGCATTGCCGAAAAAACAGCAGCGCTTTCATTGGAGTCCAGCAAGGCAGTTAATCCTCAAATAATCACTCAGATGGCTGTTGTGATGCAGCGTCTGGTAGAGCTGTTTAATCAGGGCGGCTTTGATCTGGTGATCAATGATATTAATGAAAAAGTACCAGAAGATAAGCGTAAAGAGGTAATGGATTCATACTTTAAAGTACTGCAGACTATTCTGGGTACGGTGTATATTGAAGTGCTGCAGAAGGATGGTATTGATATCAGCAAAAATATTACTCCGGCTCAGGAACAATATTACGATGATCTTGTCCATACTATGGGCATACTGGCAAATTATAATGCACCATTCTTTTTACAGATAAAATCCTTCGAACATAAAGAGGCGTCAGGATTTCAGATCACCAAATCACCGGGTAAGGATCTGGTCTATCTTGGCTGTGTATTACTCTGTATTGGTATTGTTTTGATGTTCTACATAGCACATAAACGGATCTGGATTATTATTGAGCCTGAGAGTGCTGCACAGACAGGGGCTGAATCAGGGGATGAGTCGGGTACAATGATTATCGCTGCTGGATCAGGTGATCGTCATCAAAAAGAATTTGCTCTGGAGTTCCAGGCGTTTTCACAGCTTTTGGATAAACAATTTTCTAAAAATTAGGCTTTAAATTATGTCAACGACAAGTCAGGATATGGAAAACATGTTCGAAAAACAGAGTTTTTTGAGCAAGCTCAATCTATTTGATTGGGGGTGGGCCATCCTTCTTTTATTTTCTACCGGTTATGTCTGGCAGCAGTATGCATCATTAATGGATGTCTATGAAGTTGCTATTTTATTTTTTACCAGTGTTTCTATTATAGCCTGGGGGTGGTTGTGGAAGCCGGTTCGTCTCTATTCAATTTCTGTGTCATTATTGAGTCTTTTTGCCATTTCACTTTATGGCAATGATTTAGCATTAAAAGATACTAATTTCTTTTTGAAATTTTTAATTTCCGGTGAATCAGCCGTTATGTGGATGTCGGCACTTTATGTGTTAGCGACTGTCACCTACTTTATTGGTCTGTTTATTGGCTCTGAATTTACCAATAAAACAGCTTCTGCAATGACCTGGTCAGCAACGGTAATGGGTCTGCTCGGTTTGATGGTCCGCTGGCGTGAATCTTATTTAATTCATGTCGATATCGGTCATATTCCGGTGAGTAATTTATATGAAGTGTTCATTCTATTTTCCATTATTACGGCACTACTTTATCTTTATTATGAAGGTAAAAGTAAAACCTATAATATGGGCGGCTTTGTTTTATTAGTGATTAGTTCGGCCGTGGCATTTTTACTCTGGTATGGGTTTGCTGATCGTGGTGCCAGTGAAATTCAGCCTTTAGTACCCGCCTTACAAAGTTATTGGATGAAAATACATGTGCCGGCTAATTTTGTGGGTTATGGTGCTTTTGCTTTAGCAGCGATGCTGGGGTTTGCTTATTTGATTAAAGATTCAATGATTAAGCATGGCAGAAATGGTGCTATTATCAACCGTATCCCTGATCTGGAGATTATGGATGATGTTATGTACAAGTCAATCGCTCTGGGATTTGCCTTTTTCACCATAGCAACTATTTTAGGTGCTATGTGGGCAGCTGAAGCATGGGGTGGTTACTGGTCATGGGATCCTAAAGAAACCTGGGCATTAATTGTCTGGCTGAACTATGCGGCATGGCTGCATTTGAGGCTCACTAAAGGCTGGCGTGGTCGTCCATTGGCATGCTGGGCTATAATTGGTTTATTTGTCACACTTTTTGCCTTTATTGGTGTTAATATGTTTTTGTCCGGTTTACACTCTTATGGTGAGCTGTAGGCACTTATAGTGAGCTGCAGCCTATTAAGTATTTTAAAATAATAATGATAAAAAAAAGGAAAGTAATATGCGCATAATGGTTACATTGTTAATGGTACTGGGTTTAAGCAGCCTGGCCTGGGGTGATTATGATGAGGGAATTGAATACGAGGTTTTGACAAAAATTCAGGCAGCGCCTACTGATGGTAAGGTTGAAGTCATTGAATTTTTCTCTTATGGCTGTCCGCATTGTTATCGTTTTGAGCCTTATGTTGATAAATGGAAAGAAACTAAGTCGGATAATATTGAATTTATTCAGGTACCGTCTGTTTTCAGTAAAAACTGGGAAGCATTGGCTACCCTGTATTATGCATCAGAAGTATTGGGTGTGCAGGATAAGATGCATATTGCTATTTTTGAAGCAATGCATGGTGAGGGTAAAAACGTACGCTCATTTGAGGACTTAAAAGCACTTTTTGAAAAAAATGGAGTGAGTGCCGAAGATCTTGAAAAAGCATTGAATTCTTTTACTGTTGCCGCTAAGACACGTCGTGCAAAAACTATGACGGCTGCTTATGGCATTAAATCAGTACCTAATGTCGTTGTACAGGGTAAATACCGTACTAATGCTACATTAGCTCAAAGTCATGCTAATGTTTTCAAAGTGGTTGATTTTCTTTCAGAAAAAATTGATAAAGAAGCCAAGAAATAATGTATTAAAAAGGGACTTTTAAACTGATGGCTGAAAAATGTCAGTTTAAATTAAAAAAGCATAAGGCTTTCCTTATGCTTTTTTTTGCTTTAATTAAACTATAATTGAAATGTACATTTTTTATTTTAACCTTGTATACCCATGACCTATGAAAATAAAGCATTTTCATAGGTCATGGGTATATACTTGCTTACTAAATAGCTATTCCCAAATGGTGCACACTGAGTATCCGAGTTTGTTATTTATTATTGGGCGGTTTGACGCAGTCCGAGCACAATAATGAATGGCAAGCTCGGATGCGGATGTTAAATAAAGAATGTTCACGTGTTGGAACACTTATTTAGCCTGAACACCATGAGATTTTAGTGTGATAACAGCTTCACTGATAGAATAATAAACATTAAATGTCGAACAACAGCCATAGGGGACCTCAATATTGTGCATTGCTTGAACAGGCATCTTAAGCACTTCAGCCAATATCATTTTTTGTACACCTCCATGACTTACCAGTAAACAATTTTTTCCTATTTGAGATGCTATTAACTCATGCCAAAATGAAATAACACGTTGTTGAAAATCCAGCACAGGTTCACCTTCAGGCGGCGTATTTTCTACTGGATTTTGCCAGAAATTTGTTAATCTATTATTTGCATCAGTGGCAATTTTCTCTAGCGATTGACCTTCCCATTGACCAAAATTTATTTCTTTTAATGCATCTATTTTCTGTATTGGTAATGAACGCTGAGAAGCCATTTTTTCTGCAAAGTCAACACAGCGTCGTAAAGGTGAAGATAAAATAAGATCAATATTTTCTATGTTCTCAATGGCCGCATTCATCTGCTGCCAACCTGCTTCTGTCAAGAAATCATCGGTGATACCCCGAAAAATAGCCCCCCCTTCCGGTTCTCCATGCCGTAACAGGCTTATTGTGGATTTTTCTTGTTTCATATAACCTAAGCCAGTTTTTCACTGACATCTGCATTAGCAAAGCTGGCCATATCAGTATGCAATAAACAGGCAGAACGAATTAATGGATACGCAAGTGCTGCGCCGCTCGCTTCACCCAGACGCATGTTAAACTCTAAAAGCGGCTTAACGCCCATAATCTCCAGCACCTTTTTATGCCCTTGTTCAGCCGATTGATGAGAAAAGATTAACCAGGCTTTACACTGAGAATTAATTCGCACGGCAAATAAGGCTGCTACACTACAAATAAAGCCATCAACGAGAGCGACAATACCTTGCTGAGCACAGCGAATATAAGTGCCTGTTAGTGCCGCAATTTCAAAGCCGCCTAATGATTGTAAAATTTCTAATGGTGTGGCTAAGTGATTTGCATGATTTTTTAATGATGCTTCAATAATAGCAACTTTATGCTTCATACCATTATCATCAAGCCCCGTACCAACCCCTACAATCACTTCCGGCGCAATGCCTTCAAGTGCGCAGACCAAAGCAGCAGCACTTGTCGTATTGGCAATACCCATTTCTCCGGCAATTAATAATTCACAGCCGTCAGATTTTGCCTGTTCTACTTTATTTTTGGCCACATCAAAGGCTTTAATCAGTTGTTCATCATTCATAGCCTGATGCTGTAAAAAGTTTTTAGTCCCTGGCGCAATAATATGTTTTTCAACGGCCATTAAATCCGGCAACTCTGAAACCACTCCCAGATTAATTACTTGTAAAGGCAGTCCATGTTGATGAGATAACACACAAATAGCCGCACCACCGGCGGAAAAATTTTTCACCATTTCAGCCGTGACCGCCTGAGGAAATGCAGAAACATTTTCTTGTGCAATACCATGATCAGCTGCATAAATAAACACCTGAGCCTGATTAACACGGGGATAGTGCGTTTTCTGCAGAGCCGCTATAGTCACAGCAATAGATTCAAGTACCCCAAGCGAACCCTGTGGTTTGGTTAATTGATTTTGATGCTTTTGTGCCTGTTGAATATCAGCATCTAATAGTGTGTTTATTGTCTTTGTTAACCACTGGCTCATCGTATCACTCCGGAGACTTTAAGGTTTGCTCAAGCCCTGCAACGACCAACGTCACACGTTCACTCATTTGCGCTATTCTCTGATGCAGCAAACCTGCTTCATCAACATAACGCCTGGTCAGCTCACCCATCGGTACAACCCCTAACCCGGTCTCATTACTCACTAATAGTATATGAGCTTGTGACTGTTGTAATTGTTTAATCAATTTTTGTTTTTCAAGTGAGTAGACGTCAGGCTCAGGTTCACAAAGTAAGTTAGTCAGCCACATAGTCAAACATTCAATCAGGATAATGCTGTCAGTATCATTATATGTTTTTAAGAGATCAGATAATTTGAGGGGTTCTTCAACAAGCAGCCAATGTTCAGGACGTCTTAGCTTATGTAGTGCAACCCGCTCTGTCATTTCATCGTCATACACTCTGGCAGTTGCCACATAAACCATTTTTTTATCAGTTGACTGGTTATTTTCATAGGCTGATTGAGCCCTTAATTCAGCAATCCGACTTTTTCCCGAGCGAGCGCCGCCAAGAATTAATTCTATCAATTCATTTCTCTGGTCTGGAATTAAAAAATTTAGTGGTTATGCTTTTGAACCTGGAGCAATAACAACAGAACGTTTTCTACCCTCATCTTTTGCCTGATAGACTGCCTTATCTGTACGTTGAAATGCTGCTGCAGTTGTGTCATTCTCTATAAACAAGCTAATAGCACAGGAAATAGTGATTTTCACCTGACTTCCCTGGTAATGAAACTCAGATTTTCTACTGATGAACGAATTTTTTCAGCTATTTTATAACCTCCTGCTAGAGAGGTTTCCGGCATCAGGCCGACAAATTCTTCACCAGCATAACGGGCAATAAAATCAGTTTCACGAAGATTTTTTTGTAATATACCCAATCAACTTGAAAATGCAGGATCGAACACTTGGAAATTATCATTAATTCGAGAATCTAATGATTTTCCAATGCTCGGTAA
>JAIVER010000029.1 GCA_023864145.1 Thiohalomonas sp.
TTGCGTCATTGGATAATTTTGATCTTCTTCTCTATGAAAATCAAGCATTTTCATAGGTCATGGGTATATACCACCCATAAAATAAAGAGCTATCAATTTATAGCTCGAATGATTGCATTGATATGTAACGGGTGGAATTTATTTGTTCGATTAGCCATTCCACACAAACACCATGTGGCAATTACCAGTCGTCCATTATTGCTCAGTAGCATTGGCAGATTGACTGAACATGGTCGTCAAAAGAAGATGCTTATTAGCAGCACTCATGGTGATATTACGACATTAAAATCAGCATACATCTGACTTGTCGACTTTTTTGATGAGCTTAAAACAACTGCGACGAAGTTAAATTACAATGAGTGCTGGAGCCTTATTTTGGCAAAGGCAATGGAGAAATTTAAGGTTAATCTGGGCTCTAATAATTATGTGGGACTGCCAGCTCCTTCATAGAACATAATGAGTCAGACTTTTAGGTTGTTTATGTTAAATTTTGGTTGCTGGCAGGCTTAACTGATTTTTTTAGGTTAATTCAATCATATTACTTCTAATAAATAGTTACAAAAGAACTTGCTATGAGCCTGATATGCTCCTATAATCTAGAAAATTATTTACAGGTAATATACGAAACTGATAATTGACTGACAAGTTATATTGGTCAAAATCAATCTATCTTTCTGATTTACTTGGAAAATAAACAAACTCCGAACTGCTCCGCTCATTATTAAACTTTATAATGAATCTATTTATTGAGCAGATATTTTTAGAGTGGGCCTTTGGCCCATTTTTTATTTGTGGAAGATTTTTTTAAATAGCTTCCATTTTTATAAAATAGTTTCTTTTTGAAATAGATTTTTACGAGATTTGCTTTATGGCTATTAAAACACAAAAATTGGAAAACTTACTTGAACCGGTTGTAACCTCCATGAATTATGAATTCGTCGGTTTAGAATACCCGTCTCAAGGCCGCCACTCAATTTTACGTGTTTATATCGATACAGAGCAAGGTGTTGGTGTTGATGATTGTGCTGATGTCAGTCGTCAGCTTAGTGCGGTATTAGATGTTGAAGATCCCATTGCAAGTGAATACTCATTGGAGATATCATCACCGGGGTTAAATCGTCCGCTTTTTAAACTGCCTCAATACGCACAGTTTATCGGAGAAGATCTTAAATTCAAAACAATTCGTCCTCAACTTGAAAATGGCCAGCGTAAATTTAAAGGCACGATAAAGGCTGTAGAGAATAACAATGTGATATTTGAAATAGAAGATCATCAAATGTTAACAGTCGCTTTTTCTGATATAGACTCAGCAAATATTATTGCGAAATTTTAATAAATATAATTTACACTGTTGAAATTGTTAAGGTAAAAATATGAGCAAAGAAATCCTTCTAGTCGTTGATGCTGTTTCACATGAACGTGGAATTGAAAAAAACATCATTTTTGATGCCCTTGAATGTGCATTAGCTTCAGCAACCAAGAAAAAAAGTGGTAAAGAAATTGATGTCAGAGTAGCCATTGATAGAGAAAGTGGTGACTATGAGACTTTTCGCCGCTGGCAGATCCTTGATGATGAGGTAGACCCGTTTGAATATTATGACAAGCAGGTACTCTTATCTCGTATTACTGAAGACAATCCCGGACTTGTAGCAGGTGATTTTATTGAAGAACCAATACCATCAGTTGAATTCGGACGTATTGCAGCACAAACAGCTAAACAGGTTATTTTTCAAAAAGTAAGAGAAGCAGAACGTAAAAAAGTGTTTGATGAATATCAGGCACGTATCGGTGAAATGCTTTCAGGTACAGTCAAACGCATTGAACGTGGTAATATTATTGTCGATATTGGTAATAATATTGACGCCATAATTAAAAGAGAAGACATGATACCCAGAGAGCCTGTACGCAACGGCGATCGTATTAGAGGTTACCTTTACGAAGTGAAGAGTCAGATAAGAAGTCCTCAACTTAATTTAAGTCGTATTTCGAATGAATATCTCATTGAATTATTTAAAGTTGAAGTCCCGGAAATAGGTGAAGAATTAATACAAATTCATAATGCTGCTCGTGATCCCGGCTTAAGAGCCAAAATTGCTGTCCAGGCACATGATGAACGAATTGATCCGGTTGGTGCTTGTGTCGGTATGCGTGCCTCAAGAGTTCAAGTGGTTTCAAACGAACTTGCAGGTGAACGTGTTGATATTATTCTCTGGGATGAAAATAATGTCCAGTTTGTCATTAATGCAATGTCACCTGCTGAAGTAAAATCGATTATTGTTGATGAAGAAAGCAACTCCATGGATATTGCTGTCGATGAGTCAGAACTTTCACAGGCAATTGGTCGAAATGGTCAAAACATTAAGCTAGCTTCTCAACTGACAGGCTGGGACTTGAATGTAATGACTGTGGAAGAAGCAGAAAACAAGAATGAAGAAGAAGCGCAAAATACCTTAAATCAATTAATGGAACAATTAGATATTGATGAAGATTTAGCAATTGTTCTCTTAAATGAAGGTTTTACCTCTCTGGAAGAGGTTGCTTATGTACCATTACAGGAAATGCTGGATATCGAAGAGCTTGATGAAGAAATTGTCATGGCTTTACGTGAACGCGCTAAAGATGTCTTACTTACCAAAGCAATTTCCGATGAAGAGCAATTAGGTGATTCAGAGCCGGCAACTGATCTGTTAGAAATGGATGGTATAAATGAGCAATTGGCACATCAACTGGCATCAAGAAATATTATTTCCATGGAAGATCTTGCAGAACAGTCAGTAGATGATTTGCTTGAAATACAAAATATAGACGAAAAACAAGCAGCTGAACTTATTATGACTGCACGTGCTCCCTGGTTTGCTGATGAAGAAGCGCCTAAAGATAGGATCGTAAAAAAGAAAGTGTTGTAAAAGATGACTCTGCACAACAACAAGCAGATTCACAAGACAAGCAGTAACAAGGGCGAGGAGATTTATATTATGTCAGAAACAAAAGTTGAACAGTTTGCCGAAACAGTCGGCACGCCCGTAGATCGTCTTATAGAACAGATGCATAGTGCTGGAATTATGGTTAAAGGTCCTGATTCGCCAATCAGCGATGAACAGAAAGAACAATTACTAGGCTATTTACGTAATAAGCATGGTACTATAACTAAAGCATCACCGAATAAAATTACTCTGAAACGCAAAGTAACGAGCGAGTTGACGTTATCATCCAGCTCTAGTAAATCAACTAGTAAGGTTAAGGTTGAAGTTAGAAAAAAACGCACTTATGTAAAACGTAGTGCGATTGATGACACCATTCCATCAGGTGATGCAGAATTGCTTGAAGCCAGACGTGTAGCCCAGGAAGCAAAGAAAGCGGAAGAAGAAGCCAAAACTCAGCAAGAAATTGAGCTGCAAGCACAAAAATCTCAGGAGCAGTTTTTAGCTGATGAAGAAAAAAAGCGTGAGGAAGAGCTAGCCGCACAAGAGCAATTAAAAATTGAACAGCAACAACAAGCAGCACAAACTAAAATAACAGAAACAAAGAAAATTGAACAACTTGCCCATAAGCAAACAAAAGCAATTTTAAAAGAAGCACCACGAGGCGGTGCTGCTGCCAGACCAGCGACAGCAGCTAAACTAGGCAAAACTAAAGCCGATCTTACCAAGAGACATCCCGATAAGCCCAAGTTTACAGTACCTAAAAAAGGTGGCGATAAATCGTTTCAAAATAGGCCGGGTAAAGCCTCTAAAGCTCGTTTTAAGAAAAAACGAGCGAATAAGCCTGAGATTGAAACACGTCATCTCTTTGAAAAGCCAACGGAAGTTAAAGTAATTGATGTTAAAATTCCAGAAACCATTAAAGTCGGTGATTTAGCACAAAAAATGTCACTGAAAGTTGCTGAAGTGATAAAAATCATGATGAATCTTGGTAGTATGGTCACTATTAACCAGCTCCTTGATCAAGAAACTGCTTCTATCGTCATTGAAGAAATGGGACATGTTCCTGTCTTAATGAAAGAAGAGCAGATTGAAGAAAACCTTATGGAAGAAGATGCTGAGGGCGTAAAAGAATCACGTGCACCTGTTGTTACAATTATGGGACATGTTGATCATGGTAAAACATCATTACTGGATTATATTCGTGACTCTAAAGTAGCAGATGGAGAAGCAGGCGGGATAACACAGCATATCGGTGCTTATCATGTTGAAACTAATAAGGGCATGATTACCTTTCTTGATACTCCAGGACACGCTGCTTTTACATCCATGCGTTCCCGCGGCGCAAATGCAACAGATATTGTTATTGTTGTTGTTGCCGCTGATGATGGTGTAATGCCGCAAACCAAAGAAGCGGTACAACATGCTAAGGCTGCTAATGTGCCCATTATTGTAGCAGTCAATAAAATTGATAAAGAAGCAGCTGATCCAGAACGTGCAAAAAATGAACTCTCTGCTTTAGATGTTATTCCGGAAGACTGGGGTGGTGATGTCATGTTTATGCCTGTTTCTGCCAAAACAGGCCAAGGTATCGATGATTTATTGGATGCCATCTCTGTTACCGCTGAAGTTATGGAATTAGAAGCAGTTCCTAATGGCCCTGCAAAAGGTGTTGTTATTGAATCCCGTCTTGATAAAGGGCGTGGTACAGTGGCGACTATTCTAGTCCAGAATGGTCAGTTAAATAAGGGTGATATCATTATTGCCGGTCAGGATTATGGTCGAATTCGTGCCATGATGGATGAAAATGGTAAACAAATTAAATCAGCTGTACCTTCTATTCCAGTAGAAGTACTGGGTTTATCCGGTACACCTTCTGCGGGCTCTGAAGTACTGGTTGTTAAAAATGAGCGTAAAGCCCGTGAAGTGGCTCTGTTTCGTCAAGGAAAATACCGTGATGTTAAACTGGCCAGACAACAGGCAGCTAAACTTGAAAATATGTTTACTAAAATGGAAAGTGCCCATGTAGAGACTGTTAATATTGTACTCAAGGCTGATGTTCAGGGTTCAGTTGAAGCCATTTCAGAGTCATTAATTAAACTATCAACCGATGAAATTAAGGTTAATATAGTTGCCGATGGTGTCGGTGGTATTAACGTTTCAGATGCACAACTTGCTGTTGCTTCTAATGCCATTATTATTGGTTTTAATGTTCGTGCTGAAATGTCGGCCAAGAAAATTATTGAAACTGAAAGTGTTGACCTGCATTATTATAGTGTTATTTACGATATATTGGATGAAGTTAAATCAGCCATGACGGGTATGTTAGCACCTGAGTTTAGAGAGGAAATCCTTGGTCTTGCTGAAGTACGTAATGTGTTCCGTTCACCTAAACTAGGTGCAATTGCCGGCTGTGTGGTTGTCGACGGTACCCTTAAACGTAACAGTCCTATTCGTGTACTACGTGACAATGTGGTTATCTATGAGGGTGAACTTGAATCACTAAGACGCTTTAAGGATGATGTCCAGGAAGTTAAATCAGGTACTGAATGTGGTATCGGTGTGAAAAATTACAATGATGTTAAACCCGGTGATCAGATTGAAGTCTATGAACGTGTTCAAGTGAAAAGGACGCTTTAAAGATGCCTGCTGATTTTAGTCGTAGTCGTCGAGTTGGGGAGCTTATTCAGCGTGAATTAGCAACCTTGTTGACGAGGGAAGTGAAAGACCCTCGTCTCTCATTGATTACTATTACTGCCGTAGATGTTACTCGTGATATGGGACTGGCAAAAGTATTTTATACAATAATTGATAATAAGCAGTTTAAAGAGCATAAAAAACAGGTTCAGGAAGGTTTAAAAAAAGCTTCCGGCTTTCTGCGTTATGAACTTGGCCAAAGGATAAAGCTTCGTATTGTTCCTAATCTGCATTTTCGCTATGATGAATCCGTCATACGTGGTGCGCAATTGACACAGTTGATTGACAGTGCCATTGCTGATGATAAAGATCGCAATATAGAATAATCATCATTCAAACCTGACAATTATATCATACAAATCAAAACTTTTTCAAAAAAAAAAATGGGCAAATAAATGCCACGGAAAAAAAAAGGCCGTCTCGTTAATGGTATTTTAGTCTTAGATAAAGCGACTGGAATATCTTCAAATGCTGCCCTGCAAAAAGTAAAACGTTTATATCACGCACAAAAAGCGGGTCATACAGGCAGCCTGGATCCTCTTGCTACAGGTGTGCTGCCTATCTGTCTGGGTGAAGCAACAAAAGTTTCACACTATTTACTCGATGCAGATAAACGCTATCGAGCAAAATGTGTATTAGGCTCTGTCACCACAACAGGGGATTCTGATGGTGAAATTATTGATACTAAACCAATTTCCGAGCTCAACAAAACACAAATCCTTGATTTGCTTGCATCTTTTGAAGGTGAGCAGGATCAAACGCCCCCCATGTTTTCTGCTCTGAAACACAATGGTCGACCTCTTTATGAATATGCCAGAAAAGGTATTGAAATTGAGCGTAAGTCACGGCGAATTACACTATTTGAAATTAAATTGTTAGATTTCTCTACAGTAAATAAAAGTGCTGATAAGCCTGCTTTTATTGAAATAGAAGTGCATTGTTCCAAAGGTACTTATATTCGTACCCTCTGTGAAGATATTGGCCAGGCTATTGGCTGTGGTGCCCATATTAGTACTTTACGCCGACTCACTTCAGGTCCATTTTCATTATCTCAAGCAATAACTATTAAACAATTATATGAGCAATTTAATCCTGATGATGAGTTAGATGAAGTCAAACAACGACAGATGGATGAGTTATTATTATCCACTGAAACTGCTATAGAACAAATTCCCAGTGTTATGCTTAATGAAGCACAGTTCAAGCAGATACAACATGGTATGACAATTGAATTTGTTCCCGCTGCTATGGCAATGGCAATTAGCAACTCATCCTCAGGCACAATGGTTAAATCTGATAATTATAGACTATATTTTAATAACATACTGATTGCATTATCAATTTTAGATGATGACATGCATTTAAAACCAAAGCGTTTATTGTTTTTATAATTTTTCAGCTTATATTAAATTTAAAGAATAGTACTTGATATTATTAACATTTTATCAATTAAGTATTATCTTATTCCAATTAGTTATATTGCTTGTTATAAGTCAGTTGAGCAGGTAAAATACACGCCTTGTTTGAAGTCGATAATAATATTAATTGTCACTTCATCCTTTAGTTGAGCACATTGGTTTTAACAGACTGTTGTTAACATTTTGTTTTTACTGATACTTTAATGTTTTAGGAGTAAAAAATGATTTCTGTACAACAGAAGAGCGAAATAGTAAAAGAGCACAGCCGTGGCACAAATGACACAGGTTCACCAGAAGTTCAGGTTGCTTTATTAACAGCAAAAATTACTGATCTGACTGAACATTTCAAAGTTCACAAGCATGATTTACATTCACGCCAGGGTTTATTAAGAATGGTTAGCAAACGTCGTAAAATGCTTGATTATCTTAAGAAAAAAGACAGCGAGCGTTATCGTTCACTTATCTCTAAATTAGGCTTACGTAAGTAAATCTAGTCAAGATAATTTTAAGAAGTTCCTGAATTCACAACAATATTACTCACAATCAGAGCCTAAGTTCGTTCAGGAACCTACCCAGCCGAATTAACGGAGTAAAAATAGCGTGACACCAATTAAAAGAACATTCCAGTTTGGGCAAAATACAGTCACTCTTGAGACAGGCGAAATTGCACGCCAGGCTTCAGGAGCTGTTATGGTTACCATCGGGGGCACCTCTGTATTTGTTACTGTCGTTGCCAAAAAAGAAGCCAGAGCCGCTTTTGATTTCTTTCCTTTAACTATAGACTACCAGGAAAAAGCGTACGCTGCAGGTAAAATTCCAGGTGGATTTTTTAAGCGTGAAGGCCGTCCTAGTGAAAATGAAACTTTGATTTCACGTTTAATTGACCGTCCTTTACGTCCGTTATTTCCTAAAGGTTATTACAATGAAGTTCAGGTTATCTGTACTGTTGTTTCATTAAACCCGGATATTGATCCTGATATTCCTGCCATGATTGGTGCTTCAGCCGCTATGTCTTTAGCTGATGTACCATTTAACGGCCCAATTGGTTGTTGTCGTGTGGGTTATATTGATGGTGAATATGCCTTAAACCCATCTCGTGAGCAATTAGATGAATCAGAACTTGATTTAATCGTTGCTGGGACACACAGTGCGGTATTGATGGTTGAATCTGAAGCCGATGAGTTATCAGAAGAGGTTATGCTGGGTGCTGTCATGTTTGGACATGAGCAATCAGATATTGTTATTAACGAAATCAATGCGTTTGTTGCCGAAGTTGGTAACTCAAAAACAGAATACGTAGCTCCAGTCCTTGATGAAGAACTGATTAATGCCGTTAATTCAGAATGCGAAGCAGCTGTAAGTGAAGCATATAAAATTAGTGATAAGTTAGTGCGTCTTAACAAGCTTGATGATGTTCGTGCTGCTTTAATTGAAAAACTTGCCAGTGCTGATGATGCAAAATGGTCTGATAGTGATTTATCAAATGCATTCTATAAACTAGAAAAGAAAGTAGTTCGTAGCAGTATTATAGCTGGTAATCCACGTATTGACGGTCGTGATACCAATACTGTTCGTCCACTACATATACGTACCGGCGTTCTTGAGCGTACTCATGGTTCAGCTTTATTTACTCGTGGCGAAACTCAGGCATTAGTTGTTACGACACTGGGTACAGCACGTGATGCACAGATTATTGATGCCCTGGAAGGCAGCTATAAAGACTCCTTCATGTTGCATTATAACTTCCCTCCATACAGTGTTGGTGAAACCGGTCGTGTTGGTACACCAAAACGTCGCGAGATTGGACATGGTCGTTTAGCTAAACGTGGTCTTGCTGCGGTATTACCGACAGTTGAAGAATTCCCATACACTATTCGTGTGGTTTCTGAGATTACGGAGTCAAACGGTTCAAGCTCTATGGCTTCTGTTTGTGGTACCAGCTTATCTATGATGGATGCCGGTGTACCTATTTCATCTCCTGTTGCTGGTATTGCAATGGGTTTGATTAAAGAAGATGACGCTTTTGCGGTATTGACTGATATTCTGGGTGATGAAGATCATCTGGGTGATATGGACTTTAAAGTTGCTGGTACTGAAAATGGTGTTAATGCCCTGCAGATGGACATTAAGATTGAAGGTATCACTAAAGAAATTATGGAGATTGCATTAGCACAGGCTAAAGATGCTCGTTTAAACATCTTAGGTCAAATGAATGCACTTATTTCTTCAGCCAATACTCAAATGTCTGATTTTGCACCTCGTATTTTAACTATTCAGATTAACCCTGAAAAAATTCGTGATGTCATCGGCAAGGGTGGTTCAACCATTAAGGCTCTGACTGAAGAGACCGGAACTAATATTGATATCAATGATGAAGGAATTGTTAAAATTTCATCTGTTGATAACGCAGCAGCTCAGGAATGTAAACGTCGTATTGAAGAGATTACTCAAGACGTTGAAGTTGGCAAAATTTATAATGGTCGCGTCACTAAAATTATGGATTTTGGTGCTTTTGTTACTATCATTCCAGGTAAAGATGGTCTTGTTCATATTTCACAAATTTGTGAAGAGCGTGTGAATAATGTCACTGATAAATTATCTGAAGGTGAATTTATCGATGTTAAAGTACTTGAAATTGACAAACAAGGACGTATTCGTCTAAGTATGAAAGCTATTGCCGCAGAAGCAGCTCAAGAATCCGAGTCAGCTCAAAGCATGGAAGAGTAATTAATACTTCTATTTCTACCATTAATTATTCTTAAATTAGTGGTAGAAATTATTTAATTTTTACTAGTCACCATTTTCTCATTTTTTCTCCCCCAATTTTTATATTCGATTTTACTTTCAATGCATTGTAAGTTTTAGAGTACAATTAATTGCAGACAAATAAGATACAATCACTGGGACAGATCAAATATAAGCAATTTGCTTTACATTTAGGCATACCTCAACCTCAGAATATTTATACCCAATCAACTTGAAAATGCAGGATCGAACACTTGGAAATTATCATTAATTCGAGAATCTAATGATTCTCCAATGCTCGGTAAAA
>JAIVER010000030.1 GCA_023864145.1 Thiohalomonas sp.
TTTTACCGAGCATTGGAGAATCATTAGATTCTCGAATTAATGACAATTTCCAAGTGTTCGATCCTGCATTTTCAAGTTGATTGGGTATAGATGGCATAAATATTTTTTGAGTGTTCTATGTTATGAGCAAATCGCTTGATTGTATCAAGATTGATTGATTCAGCTGGTGATAAAGTAATATCAGGATAGAGCTCGGTAAGATAGAGTGATGTTTTTGTGAACTCATTTTTGGTTTGAATCTGTTAAGTTAAGCGCTTGGCAGCCTGAGTAAAACTTTTATGCACAGCTGATATCGCCATCTGCTGGCTGAAATAATATTGTAAACCCAATAAAGATGTCGCCACCAGACCAGTAATAATAAGAAAATTACTGAAAATATTGACACGCATTGACGTTGGCTTAAAGATAGCTTTTTCCATGAGAGGATATTAATATAATTCTAGCATATTTATATGAAATCCTTTTTCTGCCAAAAATAGTGAGAGTAGGGTGGACATTGCCCATCAGAAACAGGTGTAATATCTAATGGTGACACTGTCCACCCTGAAAATTAATGAAATAGATGAAAATCTACCAGCTCTAATATTGTCAGCTAGAAACTTTAGTGATACTGTTTAATTTTAATCTACGCCAACCCAAAAAGAGAAATTGTTTGATTAATATCTACCCTGCCAACCGACTGGAAAACCTTGTTTTTTTATTAGACCGTGTAATGCAGACAGGCTCTAATGACAATATTCTCAGTGAAGAAATCATTCTGGTACAAAGTAAAGGTATGCAGCACTGGCTCAACCTTAAACTGGCAGAAAATCGTGGTATAAGCATGAACCTGAGCTTTAGTCTGCCCATGCAGTTTTTCTGGAACCAGATCAGAGTCGTACTGGGCAAAGACAAGGTACCGGAAAAATCCACCTATACCCGTGAAGTCCTGAGCTGGCGCATATATGAATTACTGGCCAGTGATGTGGTGATTAATAACCCATTGAGTCAGGAGGCGACACACTATTGGCTAAATAAAGAGGGGTCTGGCAATGAAGCCAAACGCTTTCAACTGGCCTCTCAATTGGCGGATTTATTTGAGCAATACCTTATTTTTCGCCCTGACTGGATCATGGTCTGGGAAAAAGGGGAGGGTTCAGTCGGGCAAGCCGATCACAATGCAGCCAGTGAATGGCAGGCGCTGATCTGGAGATTGTTGGTTGCGCAAGATCCACAGCATCTGATTCATCTGCTCAAAGAGGCAATGGACGGTCTTAAAAAACATAAGCAGCATTTACCAGAACGTATCAGTCTCTTTGGCATTAACACCTTACCACCCTTATGGCTGGATTTTTTAAGTGAGCTCGGTGAGCAGACACAGGTGCATTTCTTCCATCTCAATCCCTGTGTTGAATACTGGGGAGACTTAAAAACAGACAACTCTCAGGCCAAAGAGCAGTTTTATCGTTGGTTAAACAGCAATGACTTAGGGATACCCTCAACTTCACATCAGCTAGCAGCTGAAACCACTAATCCCTTATTATCCAATTTGGGAACTCAGGGTAAAGATTTTTTATACCTGCTTCAGGAACACACCAGTATTGAGATCCCGGTTTATGAATCACCGGAGTCATTAGTGACTGAACAGGGTGAGCGGGCATCGGTATTGCATCAAATTCAATCCGACATTCTGCAATTGCGTGACCAGCGCAGTACTAGCGAACCGGTAAAAAAACATAAAGACGACAGCATTACTGTGGCCTCAGCCCATAGTGCTCTGCGGGAAATTCAGGCGCTGCATGACTGGCTCTTGCATCAGATAAATAATGACTCTGCTAGTAAAGATAGCCTGACTCCTAAAGATATTCTCGTCATGTGTCCTAATGTGGAAAACTATGCGCCCTATGTCGATGCCATTTTTGCTCATGGCTGGAATGACTGGAGTGAAAAAGTCCCTCCCTTGCCGTGCTCTATCGCCGACAGAACTTTAAAAGACTCCGAACCACTGGTGCAGGCATTTATTGATTTATTAGATCTGCCCGATAGTCGCTTTCAGGTGAGTCAGATCCTGGCTTATTTACGTTTACCCGCATTGCAGGAAAAATTTAACTTCTCAGAAGATGACTTACTATTACTGGAACGCTGGATCAACCATGCCGCAATCCACTGGGGGCTGGACGGTGAACATAAACAACAGATACTGACAGGTGATAGCAATAACACGCCTGACAGCCTGAATGATAAATTCAGCTGGCATCAGGGATTAAATCGTCTGCTATTAGGCTTTGCCCAAAGTGATCAAACAGATATCTATCAGGATCAGCTCTTATTATCCGATGTTGAAGGTGATGAAGCCTTACTGCTGGGGCGTTACTTTGAACTGCTGGAACAACTGCAATATTATGATCATGCCTTAAAAACAGATAGAACCCCCAACGACTGGATGCGATTTTTACTACAGGCCAAAGATACGCTGTTCAGTCCCTTAGCTGTAGACAGCAATGCACAGCAAATTATCGATCAGGCCATTAATGATCTGGGTGAATACACCAGCTCGGCTGTATATGATAAAAAACTACCCTTATCCGTTATTCGTGATTTCTTATTAAGCCATTTCAGTCAGCCGGAAGCGGGTTGCCAGTTTATGGCAGGGCAGGTGACTTTTTGCTCTATGGTGCCGATGCGTAGTGTGCCGTTTCGCATTATTGCTGTGCTGGGGCTTAATGATGGTGAATTTCCCCGTCAGCGTCAGCCAATGGGCTTTGACCTTATGGCAATGCAGCCGCCGCGCAAGGGTGATCGTTCACTGCGGGGTGATGATCGCTACCTGTTTCTTGAAGCGTTGATCTCCTGTCGTGAAAAACTCTATCTCAGCTATCAGGGTCATGATATAAAGAGCAATAATAAACGTGAGCCTTCTTTAGTATTACAGGAACTTATTAATTATTTAGAAAAAGGCTATGGCTGGCAATTGACGGAAGGAGGCTCCAGTACAGATGATCAAGACTTACTCAAAGTCCCCCTGCAGCCCTTTAATAAAGACAACTACACCTGCCTGCCGCTAAAAAGCTTCAATGTTAACTGGTTAAAACTCAGTGAACCCGGAGAGCTGAGAAATAACTTAACACCTTTAGCCTCCCCCTTCTTTAGAAGGGGGATTGAGGGGGTTGAAATCCAAGAATCTAACCCCCTCAATCCCCCTTTGAAAAAGGGGGAAGTTAAAGAAAAAGCTGCCGATGACATGACTCTCAATGCCGTACAACTGGTAGAGTTCTTTGATAACCCCAGCAAACAGTTTGCGCAACATCGACTGGGACTCTATCTGGAACAAAAGCAATTATTAGTACCTGAAGACAGCGAACCCTTTGTGGCTGATCACTTAGATCGTTACCTGATTCAGGATAAGATCATCAGCACCGTTTTAACTGAATATGGCAATGAACAGGCTATGAGTGATTTGATGCGCGGCTTTAGTCTCAGCGGCAGTCTGCCGGATACACCGACCATTGAAGATGATTTACAGCTATGGCAGGAACAGGCCTGTGAGCTTGCTGAGCATGTTAATGCTTTGATTAACGTTAATGAGCAGAAGATTAACAGTCAGTCAGTCAAAGTTAACATAGAGGGGATTACCATTGAAGCCGAATTACCGCTATTAAATAACACCTTGCTTTACTGGCGACTGGCCAACCCCAAAGGTAAGGATGATATGCGCTTATGGATACATCACCTGATTGCTCAGGTGGCGTTTAAAAATGATGCTGCTCCTTATGAGACAAAAGGCATCTTTCGCGGTAAAGATGAGGTCTTATTAAGTGTCCGTTTTGACCCCGTTGATTCAGCACAACAATTATTAACAGACTTAATTCAATGCTGGAAAGAGGGCATGCAGGAGCCGTTATTATTAAATGCGGCATTAGGACAAAAACACTGCCTCATTAAAAAAGACCGAAAAAACCAGGCTGTGATTAAACCCTTAACTGATTATAGTTTCTCAGTATTCTGGCAGGATGATTATCAAACTCAGGGGCTGGGCAGTGATCTCTATGTGCACTGGTTCTGGGGAGACAGTATAGAGATACCGCACTGGCAGGACTACTGGCAGGCACGTGTTGAAGCCATTTATAAACCCTTATATGAAAACCGTCAGGAGGAGATTATTAATGACTAATGCAATTCCTGACTCAGCTATTAACAATACTATTAGCAACACGCAGAAGCTAATGCCGGAAACTTTGCCGTTAACCGGTTGTCACCTGATAGAAGCCAGTGCCGGCACAGGTAAAACCTATAATATTACCCGTATCTATCTGCGTTTGTTACTGGAGCGCAAACTGGATGTGAAAAACATATTGGTGATGACTTTTACCCGTGCCGCCACAGAAGAACTACGTGGACGGATTGCCAGAGAGATCCGCCATGCACTGGATAACTGGGGGCAGTTTGATAAAGGTGATAGCTTCTTTTCGGCACTAACCGAACAATTTAGCAGAGAAGAAGTCTATCCGCCTTTACACCATGCACTACTGCATCTTGATGAAGCCTCTATCTTCACCATTCACAGCTTTTGTAAACGCGTCTTATCACAACAGGCATTCAGCAGTGGTGTGGATTTTAATGTACAAATGGAAGCTGATACCATCGATCTGGAATTAGAGGCGGTGTGCGACTGGTATCGAACTTTAGCTCATAAGAGCACTGCCGATAACTATGCTGATAAATATGAATTACTGACAAAAAACTGGCCGTCACCGGATCATTTTCACCATGCCTTTAGAGAACTGCTGTCATCAACGACTCCGGTACAGGTCAATACACCAGAGTTAATTCAGGGCAAATTTCAACAGCAAAAAGCTGAGTGTTTACAGCAGCTACAGGCAAACCAGTCCATTGTTTTTGCCCAGCTGATTGAGCCGCACAAACAAAAGCAGGCCAGAATAGGAGAATGGGATATACTGCTTAACTGGCTCAATAGTGATCACTTTGACAAGTCATCAGCTGATAGCTCAAATGTCATGCCCAAACAAGCTGCCGGTGTGTTTAACGGGACTCACTACAGCAGAAAACCACCTGAAATAAAACGACAATTAAGCGATTTATTTGCCTCGGTCAAACAACTCAAAGATGATGCTGCTAGTATTGAAGAGCAGATACAAAAAGCCAAAAGTTATCAAATCGCAGCACAGGGAATTGACATTATACGCAGCAAAATTGCACAGGCAAAGCAACGTGCCCGGGTAATGAACTATGATGATCTGATCAACCAGCTTGCCACTGCCTTATATAATAAGAAAAAGACTATAGAAAATAATCTGGCACAACTGATTAAGCAACAATACCCGGTGGCCTTAGTGGATGAGTTTCAGGATACCGATCCACAGCAATATGCTATTTTAAAGGCTATCTATCTGAACAATTCAACTATAGATACCGATACTACCAATAGTAATGATATTCCCGGCGCTCTGTATATGTTTGGCGATCCCAAACAGGCAATTTATGCTTTTCGCAGCGGCGACGTTTTTACTTATCTGGCAGCCAGAAACGATGCCGATCAACAATGGCTGATGGATAGCAACTGGCGTTCATCTTCGCGCATGGTTACTGCTTATAATCGTTTGTTTTATGGTGCGCCGCTGCATGATAAAGCAAAAGACGTATTTGGCTTTGATATCCAGTACATCCCCGTACAATCCGAAGATAAGGCAGATAAAACACCTATAACTCTGTCTGGCAATGCAGATACAGACATCAATGCTGCATTACAATTTATCTATTTCCCGTTCAATGAAGACTATCGTCCAGGGCGTAGTAAAAAAGAAGAAATGAATCAGGATTTTTGTCCCGTTATCGCCAGCTGGTGCGCTCAGGAGATCCATCACTTACTCACACAAAATACCTTAATCGGTGAGCAGGCATTGCAGGAACAGGATATCGCCATTCTGGTCAGAGACAAAAGAGAAGCGGGCCATATTCAGGATGCCCTGCGTATGGCAGGCTATCCTTCGGTGTATTTAAGTACTCATGATAATGTCTTTCTCAGTGCCGAAGCCAGTGAATTGGAGCAGGCACTCCACGGTATTCTTGAATTAGAAAATGACCGCCTGCTGGTTGCCGCCTTATCAACTCGCTATATGGGCTGTGACAGTGCCGAATTATTTGCCATCCATGAAGATGAAGCTCTATGGGAAGCGCATAGAGATAATGTGTTTGAATTACGTGACACCTGGTTAAAACAGGGTTTTATGCCCATGGCCATAAAACTATTACATCAGAATTTTACCCCCGAACCACAGCATCATGAACGCTCTCTGACTAATGCCATACAATTATTAGAACTATTACAACAAGCCAGTCAGCAGCATCGCCAGCCTGAACAATTACTCAACTGGCTACGTGAACAGATCGAGGCACAAGGCGGCTCGACAGAAGCAGAACTGCGCCTGGAAAGTGATGCCAATCTTATTCGCATTATTACCCAGCATGGCTCTAAAGGGCTGGAATATCCGGTGGTATTTATTCCCTTTGCAACCCGTTATAAAGATCCAGCGAAATTCGGTAATAAAAATATTGACCTGTTAAAATATCATGAGCGTGACACTTATCAATTAAATTATTTTATTGGTCAGGATAGAAGTATTACCGATCTGTATCGCGAAGAAGCCTATGCAGAAACAATTCGTTTGCTATACGTGGCGATCACCCGTGCAGAGCATCGCTGTTATCTGTGTGTAACACCCTTCAACCGCTTTCATCTGTCACCTCTGGGACAGACCCTAAAACTGTCAGCAGAGGATGATCTACAGCACAAACTGCTCACGCTGGCCCACTCACAACCAGAGTCACAGCCAGAGAGTATTCATGTACAGCAGATTGATGATATTGACTTTCCCGTTGTGCGAGAACAGGCAGTAGTGAGTGAGGTCCATTACAGCCCCGCAGTCTTTAGCGGACGAATAGAACGCAACTGGTGCCTCAGCTCCTTCTCTGCACTCAAGCGCAACTTACGTCACGCCGGTATCTCCACTACCGAGCGGGATCAGGATGAATTGCTCAATGCAGTAGAGGACTTATCTGCACAGCCTGTTGAAGCAGAGCAAATCCGCTTTAAACTCACCAAAGGTGCCGCCACAGGTAACTTATTACACGACATTCTGGAACACACTGATTTCACCCAGCCTCACTGGCAAAGAAGTCTGGAGCGACCACTGAGCCGTTTTAATGAAACACTGGACAACACACAGCAAAGTGACTTAATCGACTGGCTAAATGCCTGTCTGGATACTCGCTTAGTTGGTGCTCCAAAACTCAATGAATTGTCCTGGGCACAAACCCTGAGAGAAAGTGAATTTTATTTTCCCATGGAGCAGGTAAAACCCGGTGCCTTAGGCGCACTGTTAGGCAAACATCGCCAGCAAAGAAATGATTTATCCGTAAACACTCTCTCTGCAAAGAATCAGCCCGCACTTATTCAGCTGCCGGGTCATCAGGCACTACAGGGAATGATGCACGGCTTTATTGATCTGATCTTTGAATGGCAGGCTAAATACTATATCGCTGATTACAAATCCAGGCATTTAGGCGAACAGCTCGACTGTTATCAATACGAAGCCTTAGAAAAAAATGTACGGGATAATTACTATGATCTGCAATACCTTCTCTACAGTCTGGCATTGCACCGCTATTTAAAAAATCGACTGAGCGACTATGATCCGCAAGCACATTTTGGAGGTATTTATTACCTCTATCTCAGAGGCATGAGCCCCGATTCAAAGACCGGTATTTTTAATGCCTATATCACCCCCGAATTATTAAACGAACTGGATAACTTGTTCTCTGCTGCAAAGGAGCTGACTCATGTCTAGAATTATGCCTAAAACCATACCTAAACCCTACAATACATTCAAACAATGCAGCGACCAACTGAACGGCATTCAATCCATCGATTACTTCCTTGCCCGCCAATTAAGCGAAGCACTCTTAAATAAATACGAGCAAGCACAAGTACCAGCAGAGCAAAACGATTTATTATTTCATTCCATAATAGCCACCTCACAGGCACTAAGAAGCGGACACAGCTGCTTAAAACTCGATGCAGAAGCCGAAAACGATAATGAAACCCTCTACTGGCACAAGTTAAGTGAAGAAAATTACGCCGAAAACAAGCCAGGATACACCTTCCCCAAATTACCCGACTGGCACCACTACCTGTCACAACTCCCTATCACCCCCGATGATAAACAACCACTAGTCTATGAACAAGGCCGCCTATACCTGCGTCGCTACTGGCAATTCGAAAACGAACTAGCCAACACCATCAAAACTCTAATCAATGCTCAGTCCCCCTTCTTTAGACGGGGGACTGAGGGGGTTGGCTTTGCCATGGAAAAACAAATAATCGAACAATTATTTCCTTCTGATTTAAACAATGAATCAGAACCCCTCGACTGGCAAAAAATCGCAGTAGCCAACGCACTCATACGCCAGTTCACCATCATTGCCGGCGGCCCCGGCACAGGCAAAACATTCACCGTCACCAAAGTCCTGGCAGCACTACAGGCACTAACAGACAACCAACTAAAAATAGCCATGGTCGCCCCCACAGGAAAAGCCGCACAGCGGCTCAATGAGTCAATCCAAAAAGCCAAATCCATCTTACAAAAAAATAAAGTAACCACTGATGCCACACTAAACAGCATCCCCGACACAGCCAGCACCGTACACCGCTTATTAGGTGTGATCCCCGGTCGTCATGATTTTAAATACAAGCAGAACAGACAATTACCCTTTGATGTTATCCTGGTAGATGAAATCTCCATGATAGACCTGCCCTTAATGACCCGTCTGATGCGCGCCATTGATAGCAATAGCCGAATCATCATGCTTGGTGATGCCGATCAGTTACCCTCTGTTGCCGCAGGCAGTGTATTGGGCGATCTTGCCCCCCGACAAGCAGCGGGCTATTCAGCTCAAAGCAGTGAACAACTCAGTGCATTAACGGGCTTTGATATTCCCGTGCTGAATTTAGAACCAGAGTTAGCGCCAGAACAAGAACCAGAGCCGATTAATGGGACCTCAGATGAGACTCTGCTTAATCTGGATCACCTAACCGTATTACAAAAAAGCCACCGCTTTGACGGTAGTGGTGAGATTGGCAATTTAGCTAAATACGTGATCAATGGTGATGTTAAAAATAGCTGGTATTATCTTGAGGAAGGCAAAGAACAAATAGAGCGGGTTAAGGACGAGTCATTTTATCAGTGGATAGATAAAATGGTGGAGCAATACTATATGCCGCTGTTTCGGGTTGTGAATGTAGATAATGCACTTGATAATAAAAAGCCTGCCCTGAGTATTGAGCAGGCCTTTAAGCAATTAAAGCAATTTCGCTTCCTTGCCGCCACCCGGCTGGGTGAGCAGGGGGTAGGAAATATTAACCAATATATAGAGCAGTCATTACGCAATAAGGGCTTGATCACATCAGCCAATGAGTTTTATCCCGGCAGGCCGATTATGGTGACAGAGAACCAGTATAATGTTGGACTTTATAATGGTGACACAGGCTTGTTATGGATTAATGATGAAGGGCAGTTGCAGGCGATGTTTCCAGAAAATGACTCGGTGCGCTGGCTGGGTTTGGGGCGTTTGCCGAAGATAGAGACGGTTTATGCCATGACGATTCATAAGACGCAGGGGGCTGAATTTAATCATGTGGGCCTAGTGCTGCCGGAGAGGGATAGTTTGATTTTGTCCAGAGAGTTGTTGTATACGGGGATTACGAGGGCCAGTGAGAGGTTGAGTGTGTTTGGTGCGGAAGGTGTTTTTGAGCTTGGGGTTCGGAGGAGGGTGTTGAGATATTCTGGGTTGGAGGGGAAGGTTTTTACTGATTGGAACTAAAATATATTTGTTATATACCCATAACCTATGAAAATGCTTGATTTTTATAGAGAAGAAGATCAAAATTATGCATTGACGCAAATTACTCTCACAGCCCATGAAAAATCAGCTCTAGAAATGCAACATAAGCATTCTAGAAATGGAAAAGAACGAGATAGAAT
>JAIVER010000031.1 GCA_023864145.1 Thiohalomonas sp.
TCTAGAGCTGATTTTTCATGGGCTGTGAGAGTAATTTGCGTCATTAGATAATTTTGATCTTCTTCTCTATGAAAATCAAGCATTTTCATAGATCATGGGTATATAGGCAAAGGAATGAGTATATTTGTCATCAGTTATGTGAAAAAACACATAAAAAAGGGATACTTGATTCAAGTATCCCTTTTTTACTATACTATAACAGGTATTATCACTGCTAAAGAAAAACTTAACTCAGCTTCTCTTTAATACGTGCAGCCTTACCACGACGATCACGTAGATAGTATAGTTTAGAGCGACGTACATCACCACGACGCTTAACAGTAATGCTGTCAACCATTTGGCTGTATGTCTGGAATACACGCTCAACACCTTCACCATAAGAAATCTTACGAACAGTGAAAGCTGAATCAAGACCTCGATTACGAACAGCGATGACTACACCTTCGAAAGCCTGAATACGTTCACGCTCGCCTTCTTTTACTTTTACATTTACAACCACTGTGTCACCAGGGCCAAACTTAGGTACTTCACGTCCCATTTGTTCTGCGTTTAAAGCATCAATTATCTTACTCATTTACTTGCTCCGATTACCTTAGGCCCTGAACCCAGGTTTCTATTTTAAAATAAAAAGTTTAACTCAATGTGTCTGTTCTTGAATGAATTCCTGCAGCAATTGCTGCTCCTGCTCACTCAATTGACGACCTTCCAATAAATCAGGACGTCTTTGCCAGGTGCGCCCTAACGATTGTTTGAGACGCCACTGTTCAATTTTTTTATGGTTACCGCTTAGTAGTACTTCCGGTACACTTTCGCCTTGCCCTTCAATTACAAGAGTTTTCGGACGAGTGTAATGCGGATGATCCAATAAACCGGAATAAAATGAATCATGTACTGCTGATTCATTATGTCCAAGTGCACCGGGTATCAACCGGATTAAGCTGTCAATTAACACCATGGCGGGTAATTCACCTCCGCTGAGAACATAATCACCAATCGAACATTCATAATCGACATAATGTTCAATCAGGCGTTCATCAACACCTTCATAGCGTCCAGGCAATAAAATCAGTTGCTCATTTTCACTCAGTTCTTTGACAATAGCCTGTGTCAAAGGTTGACCTTGTGGAGATAAATAAAGCACTTTATTTTTTATTGCACTTTTATTGCTATTTTTAACTGAAAGTATGGCTTCTTTAAGAGGCTGTACTTTCATCAGCATTCCTGGCCCACCACCATAAGGTCGGTCATCAACTGTTTTGTGCTTGTCCTGAGTAAAATCTCTGGGATTAGTTATCGCCAGCTCAAGTAAGCCATTACGTATTGCCCTGCCTGTTACTCCGGATTGAATCGCTTCAAACATTTCGGGAAACAAGCTGATCACATCTATGCGTTTCAACATATTCGGCAGCGCATTATTTTCACTTTCGTTACAGTTTATTCAGCTTACTGCTTACTTTCGAACTATTCGCTTTCATTCCAGCTAACAGGCCAGTCTACTGTAATTGTATTTGCTTGCAGATCCACTTTTTTTACATAGTGTTCCAGAACAAAAGGAATTAGAATTTCAACTTTGCTATCTTCTTTTTGAGCCGGGCTAATGATCAGCACATCATTTTCTGCTGTTTCAATCAGGCGTTTTACCTGACCCAGTTCAATATCTTCGAGATTAATTGCTGTTAAGCCAATTAAATCTGCCCAATAATATTCGTTTTTAGAGGCTCTTTTAAACTCTGAACGATAAATCGCTAACTCTGCACCAATTAAACCGGCTGCAATTTCACGATTATCATAACCATCGAAATGTGCAACAACACCTTTACCGTGTGCTTTTCCGCTATCCAGTCTAACATACTGCCACTGTCCTCTGCCTAGTTTTATTTTTAAGGCCTTATAACAAACAATGTTTTCTCGCGGCTGAGTATAAGAGTAGATTTTTACCCACCCTTTAACTCCATAATAGCCTGATATTTTGCCTAGAACATATAGTTCAGATGTTTCATCAGACATAGTTATGAGTCATGTATGAGCTATCAGCCGCAAAATAAGAATTAACTTAAGCAGCAGCCTTAGTATTTTCTTTAAGCAGGGTGTTAACACGAACTGAAGTTTGTGCACCATTACTAAGCCAATGATCAACACGATCTTGTTTCACTTCAAGACGTACTTCTTTACCACGAGCCATAGGGTTGAAAAAGCCTACTTTCTCAATAAAACGGCCATCACGAGCTGAACGGCTATCCGTTACAACAATCTGATAAAATGGGCGTTTTTTAGAACCGCCGCAAGCTAGACGTATAGTAACCATTAGTCTAAATTCCTCAATATATTCAATAAGTTCCAGAAAATTTATTTAATCTGAACAGGTCATCTCTGGAGACTGAGTTAAGTTCTTGAAGAGCACTGTTTTTATACGATGTTTACCTTCGTTTAACAAACTATTCTAGTACGAGACACTTTAAGCCAGCTCAGAAAAGACGGGAATTTTACTCTAAATTCTTGCTCAGATAAAGCAATTTTTTGTTTTTTTAGCATTATCAGCATATTTCTATGCTGATTCAAAATAACTGTCTAAACAGCAAACATTGTTTAAAATGGCATCCTGCCCATCCCGCCGCCCATTCCTGGCGGCATACGCCCTTTCAAACTGCGCATCATATTTTTCATGCCGCCTTTAGAAAACTTTTTCATCATCTTCTGCATTTGTTTAAATTGCTTCAACAGACGATTAAGATCCTGAATTTGGGTTCCTGAACCCGCCGTAATGCGTTTTTTTCGAGATCCTTTAATTAATTCAGGCCTTTGTCGTTCTGTCGGGGTCATGGAGTTGATGATGGCTTCTATTTTAACCAGTTCTTTATCATTAACCTGTTCTTTGACCTGATTGGGTATCTCACTCACACCTGGTAATTTATCCATCAGGCTACTCATGCCTCCCATTTTTTTCATTTGTAGAATTTGATCGCGAAAATCTTCCAAATCAAAGTTCTTACCTTTTTTGATCTTCCGGGCCAGTCGCGCTGCTTTTTTATGATCAACTTTTTGCTGAGCTTCTTCAACCAGACTGAGGATATCACCCATACCCAGAATACGAGATGCTAAACGATCCGGATGAAAGGCTTCCAGTGCGTCTACTTTCTCACCAACACCCATAAATTTAATGGGCTTACCGGTGATTTGACGAATGGACAGTGCCGCACCACCACGGGCATCACCATCAGTTTTAGTCAGTATGACACCGGTTAATTCCAATGCATCATTAAAGACTTTAGCAGTATTTGCGGCATCCTGACCGGTCATACTATCAACCACAAACAAGGTTTCAACCGGATTGATGGCCGCATGCAGTCCTTTGATTTCGCCCATCATTTCTTCATCAATATGTAAACGACCTGCGGTATCTACAATGACGACATCCAGATGCTTCTTACGTGCATAATCGATGGCGTTAAGACCAATATCGACTGGTTTTTGGGAAATATCGCTGGGGAAAAATTCAACATCAACTTCTTTTGCCAGAGTCGCCAGCTGTTCAATAGCCGCTGGACGATAGACATCAGCACTGGTTACCAGCACTGATTTTTTTTCCTGCTTGAGGAATTTTGATAATTTGGCCACACTGGTGGTTTTACCAGAACCCTGTAAACCCGCCATTAGAATGACTGCAGGCGGTTGAGCATTGAGCGCCAGTGAATTATTGGTTTCACCCATCATGGTGACTAATTCATCATTGACAATTTTTATGAATGCCTGGCCGGGAGAGATACTTTCAATCACCTCCTTACCAACAGCCCGCTCTTTTACCTGGGCAATAAAGTCTTTAACCACCGGCAAGGCAACGTCTGCCTCGAGAAGTGCCATACGCACTTCTCGCAAAGTATCTTTGATATTATCTTCTGATAAGCGTCCCTGACCACGTAGACTCTTAACCGTTTTGGCAAGACGTTCCGTTAAACCATCAAACATAAATTCAATGCACCTTAAAATGTTCTTGAAAACCGTCTATTATAATGACTATTATTATGACTAGAAAGCATTTTTTTAAGTATTAGGGCCTTGGAAATAATAAAATTTCCAGAATTACGTAAAAATTTTATTCAGATTCAAGGCGTGATAAAGGGCGCATAGTCAATCTATACCCAATCAACTTGAAAATGCAGGATCGAACACTTGGAAATTATCATTAATTCGAGAATCTAATGATTTTCCAAAAATCGCTAAAATTTCATCAAAAAACTCATTAATTTTCTGTCGAAACTCTTTAGCATTGTGAATAACAATGATTATTTCTCACCTTTTTATTCATCACTTTCCATAACCGCTCTATCGGATTCAAATTTGGGCTATACCCATGACCTATGAAAATCAAGCATTTTCATAGGTCATGGGTATACGCAACCTTTATCACAACACAGAAGCGGGATAAAAGAGCAACTAAGACTGAAAATTTTATTGTTTCCAAGGCCCTTAATGCACAGTCTCTCAATATTAGCCTCATATAAGTTGCTATAACTATTAAAGCAATCTACTATATAGCAATCACTCACAGATGAATTTATATGTTTATTACAGGACTTATCACAGGTATTCTCTATCTGGTTTCTACTTTTTGGCTTATTTATAATTTATTAAATGCCAAAATTGTTCAGGACGAACCCGATAAAACCATCCTCTCAATTGGTTTCTTGGCTATGTCTCTGCATGCCATTATTCTATTTTCAGATACCATTACTACTAACGGTTTAAATCCATCTTTTGTCAATAGCTTTTCATTAGTTGCATGGCTGGTAGTATTACTCTATTTGATTGCTCAATTACGTAAGCCTGTTGAAACCTTAGGTATTTTTATTTTTCCCACTGCCGGTATTTCCGTATTTTCACAATTATTCTGGCCTAGTGACATTGCTCTTAGTAATCAAAGCTTTGAACTTCAAGTGCATATTCTTTTATCACTACTGGCTTACGGTTTTCTGGCCATTTCTGAGGGTCAGGCTATTTTATTGTTGGTTCAAACCCACTATCTTAAAAGTAAAAAACCCGGTGGTTTTATACGTTCTCTACCTGCATTACAAAGTATGGAGAGGCTGCTTTTTCAGATGATAAAAGTCGGTTTTATTTTACTCACACTAGCACTTCTGAGTGGTTTTATCTTTCTGGATAATATCCTTGCTCAACATTTGGTACATAAAACAGTACTCTCAATGGTTGCCTGGTTATTATTTGCTATTCTTTTATGGGGACGCTGGCATTTTGGCTGGCGTGGTAAAAAAGCCATTCAGTTTACTTTCGGTGGATTTTTTTTTCTCATGCTGTCTTATTTTGGTAGTAAAATAGTATTGGAAATTATTCTGCAAAAAGTCTAAATTCAGACTTTTATTGGTCACTAAGTTTTGAACAACATCTCAGTTGATATTCTTTTTTTTATATTAGGCATATTGATACTCTTATCCGGTTTTTTCTCCGGCTCTGAAACGGCATTAGTCAGTCTTAATCGTTATCGTCTCAAACACTTAGTCAACTCCGGGCATAAGGGTGCTAAAATGGCCAGTTCCTTGCTGGAACGCCCTGACCGATTGTTTGGGCTGATCCTTATCTTTAATAATTTTGTTAATATTCTGGCATCTGCTATTGCCACAGTAATCGGCCTTAAATTTTTTGGTGAAGCAGGTATTGCTATTGCCACCGGTCTTTTAACCTTTGTTATTTTAATTTTTTCTGAAGTGACTCCCAAAACATATGCCGCTCAATATCCTGAGCGACTGGCTTTTCCCGCTTCTTATGCACTTAAAATTCTTATGTGGCTGTTCTATCCCCTGGTTTATTTTATTAATACCATCACCAATGGTTTACTTAAATTATTTGGTATTCATAAAACGAATAATAATGATGCCTTAAGTCCAGAAGAATTACGCACCATAGTCAATGAAACGGGCTCAATGATCCCGGCCAAACACCAAAAAATGCTGCTTAATATTTTAGATCTGGAAGCCGTTAAGGTGGAAGATATTATGGTTGCCCGCAGTGAGATTGTCGGCCTGGATATGAGTGAGGACTGGGATGATATACTGGAACAATTAACTCACAGCTTACACACCCGGCTGCCCGTTTTTGAACATAATATCGACCATATAGTCGGCTTCATACATTTAAGAAAAGCGCTTACTATTGTGTCAACTCCGGGTTCAGGTAAAGAGGAGTTGAAAAAAATTATTGCCCCATGCTACTTTATTCCAGAAGCCACACCACTGAATAAGCAGCTGCTTAATTTTCAAAAAAATAAACGCCGCACAGCCCTTGTTGTTGATGAATACGGTGATATTCAAGGGATTGTGACTCTGGAAGATATTCTGGAAGAAATTGTCGGTGAATTTACCACGGATCCAGCCAATACTCTGATGAAAGAGGTACTTCACCAGGAAGATACTACAATTTTAGTCGATGGCAGTGCTAATATCCGTGAACTGAACCGTATGATGAGCTGGCATTTACCCACTGATAGTGCGAAAACCATTAATGGTCTTATATTGGAGTTTCTGCAGTCCATTCCTGAACCTGGTACCAGTGTTCTAATTGATAACTACCCTATTGAAATAATACAAGTGACAGAAAACACCGTTAAAACAGTTAAAATTGAACCTCAAATTAATCAGGGAATCGAAAGTTAAAGCAAGTGATATTATCCATACATCTTCATGATCTTCAAAGCATTAATTAAATACCGTTTATCGGTTATTCACTAAAGCCTATCTATTAAATATCATTAACCTATAAAGACTGTGAATTATAGGGTGACAAAAACCTTATTTTTTACTATAGTTAATTTATTCATCCATAAATTATGGGATACTAATCGACTCAATATACAACAAGGATCTATGACTGCCTCACAGGTAAGCCTTTTATTTAAAGACCGAATTTTAAGCATCCATCCTCTGGATCAACATAATAGTTTTGTGATTGGTAATAGCCCCGATTGTCAAATACAGATTGATAGCCTGGCTGTTAGTCCCAGGCATGCCAAAATTACTTTCACGGATCAGACTTACTTCATTGAAGAATTGGAGAATGAATCAGATATTCTCATCAATAATAAAAAAATAGATTCCAGCGAGCATTT
This sequence comes from Thiohalomonas sp., assembly GCA_023864145.1. Classification (GTDB taxonomy): domain Bacteria; phylum Pseudomonadota; class Gammaproteobacteria; order GRL18; family GRL18; genus GRL18. Next base: position 7,115 of record JAIVER010000031.1, read on the forward strand.
GTCTGATGCTGATCGCATTACTTTAGGCAAACATACTCTGGTTTTTTCTTTTGATGAACGTAATGAGAGGCATGAACAGAGGGAACCGGACTTTGTTCCAATTACCAATAATGGTATTGGCTGGATACAATATCTAAATGGTCGCGATATGGGTAAAACCACCCAAATCAAAAAAAACATGAGCAATATTAGTGATGATAAGGAAAATAATATCGCCATGATATCCAATCCTTCCGATGGTTTTTATATTTCTTACCTTAAAGGCAAGAAGCCTCCAATGGTTAATAATGTAAGTATCGGTGAAAAAAGTACACGACTGGCAAATAATAGCAGAATTTCATTAGCCTCTCAGGAAATTCGATTTTATATTAATTAATGTTCTCCGTTTATTCTGCTTTTAACCTCCCCCTTCTTCGCCTAAGGGCGCCTACTTTTGGTAGAAGGAGGAAGAAAAGAAACAGCTATTTCCGGCCAGATGAACACTAATTAGGTAGAGTTGTTCTTTCTTACTCTACCTTATCCTGCATTAACTTCGTTCTTTTGTCTAATCGTCAGACTAAATGTACAGGCATTCTTTTCATTAAAGGTTTTAGTTGAGTTTTCAGTTGATTTAAGAGAGATTGTCCAGCCATAAATCTTACACAGCTGACTAACAATTGCCAAAGCAAGGCGCTGCCACCAGTATTAATATTTCGAGACTCTTCAAGACGAAAAAACGGCTGAAACACCTGGCTCTGATATTGTGCTGGAATACCCAGGCCTTGATCAATAACACAAATTTTAATATTCTCCTGCTCCCTACTCAGGCTAATTTTGACGGGTGAATCTTCTCCATAACGAATGGCATTTTCAAGCAAATTCTGAAATATTCGTTGCACAGCAGTACGCGATATCATCGCCTCACAGGCTGGTGACGAATCCCATTCAATAAATTCAAACTCATGTTGATACTTTTTCGTCTCTGATATAATCAACTCTTTTAAATCAACCATTTCAAGCTTATCAAAGGCTTGTTCACTACTGCTAGCAAGTTCCAATGTCTGACTGATTAATTGATTAATTTCATCTAAATCATTACGAATACCATCAATTAATTCATCCTCGCTATTAGCCTCTATTAATTCAAGCGCTAAATGTACTCTTGAAATAGGAGTACGTAAATCACGGGATATCCCTGCCAAAAGAGTATTACGATTGTCCAATAATTGCTGAACTTTTGGTTCATCTGATTAAAACTTCGGGTCAGTAGAACCAGCTCTTGAGCGCCTGTTTCCTGTAAAGGAGCAACTTGCGTACCCTGTCCCATTTGTACTGCTGCCTGAGAGAGTTTTTCCAGTGGTTGTGTCAATCTGCGCACCAAAAAACTACTGGTTAAAAAAATTAATACTGCAGCACCAAGCAATAAAAGAAAAATAACCTTAGGAGGATCAGCGCCAATATGGTTATAAGGAAAAGCAATATGTATTAAATGGCTTGATATTGGAATTTCTACCCACACCAGATGTTCTGATGTTATATCCTGATAAAGTTTAATCGACTGCTCCAGACGTTCTTCAACCTAAAAAAATAAGTTAACCCTGGCAGCAAGCAAAATTTAGCATAAACAACCTAAAAGTCTGACTCATTATGTTCTATGAAGGAGCTGGTAGTCCCACATAATTATCAGAGCCCAGATTAACCTTAAATTTCTCCATTGCCTTTGGCAAAATAAAGCTCCAGCACTCATTGTAATTTAACTGCGTCGCAGTTGTTTTAAGCTCATCAAAAAAGTCGACAAGTCGGATGTATGCTGATTTTAATGTCGTAATATCACCATGAGTGCTGCTAATAACCATCTTCTTTTGACGACCATGTTCAGTCAATCTGCCAATGCTACTGAGCAATAATGGACGACTGGTAATTGCCTCATGGTGTTTGTGTGGAATGAGTAATCGAACAAATAAATTCCACCAGTTACATATCAATACAATCATTCGAGGCATAAATTGAGAGCTCTTTATTTTATGGGTATATAATCATTATTGCCTAATTTTTTTCTCAGACGGGTCACTCGAACATCAATACTCCGATCAAAAGGAGAACGCTCATAGCCTTTTAAATGATCAATTAACTGACTCTCTGCTTGTACTGGTCAAGTCCAACCGGACACTTTTTTTAGAGAATTTTCATAGTTAATTGGTGACTCATCACCATTCGCTGTATGCAGCCTTTCAAGGTTGTAATACCTCATGTAAACTGCGACATCTTTCTTCATATGTTCACGGGTAGGTTGAGCAATTTTAAATATCCAGTCGTGCTTGAGACTTCCAAAAAAGCGTTCAACTACGGCATTATCCCAACAAGCTCCAACATCACCCATACTTGCTCGGATCCCATAATCACTTAGTAATTTTCTGTACCGCTTACTGGTATATTGAGAACCTCGATCACTGTGAAAAACAAGCCAAAAAGGTGGTTGCCTTAAGTTGCAGGCCATGATCATTGCTTTGCATATCAAGTCTGTTGTCATTCGTTTGCTGACGTACCAGCCTACAATACGGCGCGAGTACAAATCCATTACAACAGCCAAATACATCCAGCCTTCACCTGTTTTTAAGTAGGTAATATCTCCGGCCAAAATATGATTAGGCGCAACAGGATCGAAGTTCTGATTAAGCAAATTATCCGCCACCTCATCATTATGATTTCTTTTAGTGGTTACTTTGTATGCAATGCCTTGAGTGACTTTTAATTTCAACTTTTTCATAAGGTTGCGTACTTTGTAACGACCAATTTGAAAGCCGTCTTTACGTAATTTTTTCATCATTTCACGGCTACCTAAGCTATTTCGACTTTGCTTAAACAGCTCTTTCATACGACGATACAGGTGCAGCA
>JAIVER010000032.1 GCA_023864145.1 Thiohalomonas sp.
TCATGGGCTGTGAGAGTAATTTGCGTCATTGGATAATTTTGATCTTCTTCTCTATGAAAATCAAGCATTTTCATAGGTCATGAGTATAGAAGAGAATTCTCAAATAGAGATTAATAATTGCTATTGATGGTAATGTCTGTAGCAAGGCTGGAGCACAAGGCTATGTAATAGTGTTGGTACTGGTTGGTGCAGTATTGGAAAATACTCTCAGTCTCCATGCTCTGCAATCACTTCTTTCAGATATTTAAATAACTGCCGGGCACTTTTAGGCAGTTTATTTTGTTCAGCCTCTTTTTTTGCATTTCGCAGCAGTTGTCTTAGTCTGCTTCGCTCCAGATCCGGATACTCAGTCAATAACTCATGAATTGCTGAATCACCTTCAACAAGCAGACGATCAGGCCATTTTTCCAGTTTATGAAAGTGAGCATTGCCTTCTTCTATGGTGTGTTGATATCGCTCAAGCTGAAAACGAATGTCATCGGCATCAGTATAACGCATGAGCTTAGCAATGAGTTGTACTTGACGGCGATGACCACTATGCCTCTTTATTGTTTGAGCCAGAAGTATGGCATCTAGCAATTTTTCATCCAGGTCAAACTTTTCCAGGGTATTTTTTGACAACGCCAGTAATTTCAGCCCTAGTTTTTGTAGTGCTTCTACATCGCGCTTTGCTTGAGATTTACTGATATAATGTTGATCAGCTTCGGCCATAGCGTCTTGTTCTAATTTGTGCCTGGCTTTGCCCCAGGCCTTATAAGGTGAATTTTTCGCTACCATTTGCTACCATTTTTTAAATTATATTTTTGTGGATAAAAATAGAATGAGTCATACCCATAATACTCCGTCACATTATGCTTTGTCTCTGGAACAACTCTATAAAAAATGTGACCTGAGTGATCTAGATTTTAACACAACTGCTGACTTACCGGAATTAGAAGAAATTATCGGTCAGGATAGAGCACTAAGTGCGATTGATTTTGGTATGGGAATGGATCACAAGGGCTACAACTTATTTATATTAGGTTCTGAGGGGATTGGTAAAACCGCACTGATTAAGAAATTATTAAAAAAGCATTATGTGAATCAGAAGAAAACCTTTGACTGGTGCTATGTCAATAACTTTGAATACCCACAGCATCCACGATTTTTACGTCTGCCGGTAGATACAGCAAAATCCTTAAGTGAAACCATGGAAAAGCTGGTTAAGTTGATTTCAACTCTGATCACTGCTGCTTTTCAAAGTGATGAGTATGCTGCACAGGTTTCAGCCATAGAAAAGGATATTAATGAGCGAGGAGACAAGGCGCTGAGTGAACTGATTGAAGAAGCCAACAATAATCAGGTGGCAGTGATTCGTACTCCCAGCGGTTATACGCTCTCAGCCATAGTTGATGGTGAAATTAGTAATCTTGACAGTTTTAAAAAGTTGGATAAGGATGTCCAGAAAGATTTCAATGAACGTATTGATTCGTTTCAGGAGAAGCTTCAGGATACTCTGGCGAAAGTACCCGTCTGGGAGCAGGAAGGCAAAGAAGAACTGGATGCTTTAGATAAAGATATTGTTACCCAGCTGGTTGATTCAGCAATGGAAGGTTTGTTTAAGGAATATCATGATCTTGAGCAGGTCATTAATTATCTGTCAGATGTGAAGGATGATATTATTAATCATCTGGATGAATTTTATGAAGAAGATATTCATTCAAAAGAACATGGTCAGAAACGTAAGCACATTAGTAAAACGGCTAGTTTTCACCGCTATCTGGTGAATGTCCTGGTGGATAATTCAGAATCGGATGATATGCCGATCATTTTTGAAGATAATCCCACCTATTCAAACTTAATTGGTCGAATTGAACATCTTGCCTATTATAACCCTCGAGAAGGGGAGCAAAATAAAACGGATAATGCCTTAGGTTTAGGTAATCTGCTCACCGCGTTTACCTTAATCAAACCAGGTTCATTACATAGGGCAAATGATGGTTATCTGCTCATTGATGCAGAGAAAATCCTGGCCAATCCCTATGCCTGGGAAGGTTTAAAGCGTGCTTTAAAATCATCAAATATCACCATTGAACCTTTGGATGAACTGCATAGCTTTTCCAGGAATCTGACACTTGAGCCTGATCCCATTCCATTAAAAATCAAAATCGTTTTAATTGGTGATCGGCATATTTATCATCTGCTTAAAGAAAATGATTCCGAGTTTAATAAATTATTTAAAGTGAATGTTGATTTCTCTGAGAAAATGAATCGCAGTGAGAAAATGACTCATAAATATGTTCGCTTAATTGCTGACTTACAGCGTCAGGAAAAAGTACAGCCCATTGAACGCTCAGCCCTTGAACGTATTATTGAACATAGTTCAAGATTAGTCGATCATGGCGAAAAAATTTCCCTGCACATGGGGGATTTAAGAGATTTAATTTTAGAGGCTGATTTTTATCACCGCCAGGGTGAAGTCAATCAAGAAAAAAAAACAGAGGGTGCAAGCAACAGTATAAACCTTGAGGATGTAAACTCCGCCATCAAGGCTCGTATTTATCGAATGGATCAATATCGTGACAGTCTTTATGAAGAAATTATAAAAGGTACGGTCCTTATTGATACCTCCGATAAAAAAGTTGGACAGGTCAATGCCTTATCCGTACTGCAAATTGGAGAATTTGCCTTTGGACAACCATCTCGAATTACTGCTACGGTAAGGGTGGGTGATGGTCATATTGTTGATATTGAACGTGAAGTGGATTTAGGCGGTGATATTCATAGTAAGGGGGTGATGATTTTAACCTCCTACCTGGGAGATCACTACGCGAAAACACGCTTACTTTCTTTAGATGCCAATCTGACGTTTGAGCAGTCCTATGGTCAGGTTGATGGTGATAGTGCCTCGGTTGCAGAACTATGCGCCTTGTTGTCAGCGGTCTCAGAAATTCCAGTTAAACAATGTATGGCATTAACGGGTTCAGTCAACCAATTAGGTGAAGTTCAGGCAATTGGCGGCGTAAATGAAAAAATTGAAGGTTTTTTTGATATCTGCAATTTTCGGGGGCTAACGGGTAAGCAGGGAGTTATTATTCCTAAAAGCAATGTGGTTAATCTTATGCTTAAAAAAGAACTCCGCAAAGCGGTAGAAAATCATCAGTTCACTATTTACTGCATTGAACATGTTGATGATGCCTTAAGTCTGCTCATGGGAATGGAAGCGGGTAAGCTTAATGAGCAGGGGCAATATCTGGAGAATACCATTAATTATAAAATTCAGGCTAATCTGGAGCGGTATTCATCACTGAAACATACTGAACAGCATAAGTATGATAAAGATTCTGATAGTGCAGAGAGTTGAAATCCATAGCAGTAGAAACCAGAGTCATTATAAAGATAGCAGGCTTATAATAAAGTGAAAAAAGTATCACTATTTGTTGATGTACAAAATATTTATTACACCACCAGAGATGCTTATCAGTGTCACTTTGACTATAATGCCTTTTGGGCGATGGCAACTAAAGGAAGGGAAGTGGTTAATGCTTATGCCTACGCAATTCATCGCGGCAGTGAGAAACAGGTACAGTTTCAAAACATTCTGCGCGGTATTGGTTTTGAAGTGAACTTAAAACCCTATATTCAGCGTAGTGACGGCTCGGCAAAAGGCGATTGGGATGTTGGCATTACTTTAGATGTGATTGAGTGTGCAGCACAATCAGATATTATTGTCTTAGCCTCAGGTGATGGTGATTTTGCGATGTTGCTGGATAGAGCAAGTGACAGGTATAACGTGGAAACGGAAGTTTATAGTGTATCCACTTTAACAGCGACTTCCTTAATACAATCTTCAGACAAATATATACCTATAGAAGAATCGTTATTGCTAAGATCTTCATAATAAATTTTTCAGCAGATTTATTAATATTCAAAACAGGCTTAAAAAAGCAGCTTAAACAAAAAAACCTTAGAAACAATTAAGTTATCTAAGGTTTCTATAGCTTAACAATGTTACTTGTAAAGAGCTTACTGCGGTTGAACTTGAACTGCTTGAGGGCCTTTAGGGCTCTGCTCTATTTCAAAGTTAACACTTTGACCTTCATTAAGGGTCTTAAAGCCTTCGCCAACGATTGCGCGGAAATGAACAAAAACATCATCACCACCATCATCAGGTTTGATAAAGCCGAAGCCTTTAGATTCGTTAAACCATTTTACTGTACCAGTACTCATTTTATATAAATCCTAAAACTAAATTATAAATATTACATTGTGCTTATTAATGCGATGAGAATTCAGAGATATGATAAAATGCTTTAAAAATCTAAGAATGCCACCTAGAGCCAATGTGGACAGGCTGACTATAACATATTTTTCTAAAAAAACCAAAGATATTTTGTAAAAAAACAATAAATAGTAAATAATTCTATTTTAAAGCTAAAAAAACGGTGATAAATTGAACTTTGAGTAAATAATGAGCAGCTTATTAAATTATTCTACTTCAAAGGTATATACAATGCTGCCTGCATTTTTTGAAGTGCTGCTGGTACCTTCGAGCTGAATTTTATCAGTGAGCTTGTATCGGGTGACAAACTCACTACCTTCATCACCCATCCCTGCATTGACACCGACACTTAATCCTTTACTGACTTTATGTCCGGCATAAATTTTTGCCTTATCCAGATTATCGACTTTTTGGCCTGTTAACATCATGGAGATAATATCTTTAGTCTCTAAACTGGAATTATCTGAAAATGTGCTTATGTTGGGCTTTTTGGCTGAGCCTGATACCTTGATACCAACTTGAATATCTGACACTTTACGTGAAGCTGTTAACTTTAGCCCTGGATTATCAAGATAACCCCCGGCATAAAAAATACTGCCTTTATCAATGGTGAGATCCTGGCCATAGGCACGAAATGTTCCATTGATTAAATGTAATTCGCCATTGCCGGTCATCAATTGTTTTGCTTTTTGTTTGATTGTGAGTTCACCCCTAAGACTGGCATTAAGGCCAAACGCATCCAGCTGGACCTTATTGCCAAGTGTCAGAGTAATATCAAGCTCCAGATTAGTTGGTGGTTCTTTTTCGCTTCCCAGTATTTCGACATCACCTGAAATGCTGATGCTGTCTTCGGGTATTTCAGCAGGTGTAATTGCTGCTTCAGGAACCAATATATCACCTGTTATATGCATTAATCCCTTTTGCTGACTAAACTGAATATCAGGTGATAAAATCACATAGGCATCGGGTGTGTTGATTGCCAGGAAATTGCCACCTTTTAAATTAAAATTAAAATTAACAGGCCATCCCTGTTCAGCATTTAGACTAAGTAATCCATCAACTTCTAGCTGACCATTGCCTGAACGCAGACTTCCTTGCAAAGCAAGTTCCTGACCTGCATTCTTCTCCGTTAAGTTAATGTTAATATCCTCGATGCGTATACCAATATCACGAATACTGAGGTAATCTGCGATAAAATTTGCCTGTCCGGTAATCCTGGGTGTCCCTACTTGACCGCCTAGCTGTAGTTTAGCCAATAGCTGGCCATCAATATCAGTGATCTGAGGGGCTAAAAGAGTTAGTATCTTTAAGTCATTTATTGCAAGGTCTATATTGCCGTTGATGGCTGCTGTGAGTGGTTCTTCTTCTATTTCTATGCGGGGGATAGTTAAATTTCCCTTAACAATATGTGGTCCCATTTCAAGATGCCCGTTAGCTGCCAATTGTTGACTATTATAAATTGCTTCTAATAATCCATTTTTGTGACTTAATGTTATGGTCTGTTGTGCCATAGCCTGATATCTTAACTCGCCCGGTTGTATTTCTACTTTAATCTGTGCCTGTAATTGTGGTGCTAAATTGATATTTGCTGTGATATCTAATGCACCGCTAAAGCGGGTGACTTCGTCAGGGAGGTAAGATTGAAAATGTTGAAAAGACAGATTATCCAGAGATAATTGTGCCTTGCCATGCTCTGGCTGCCAGTCAATTTGAGCACATAATGTTGAAACGTTCTTTTGTAAAGAGCTTTGTAAACATAAAGGGGATAGTAATACCTTTTTTGTTCCGGCTAATAATTTTGTGCTTTTGATTTGTATCCATTTACCTGTTTTTTTGCTGTTAACGGCAGAGTGTTTAATCTGGCCGTTCCAGATTAATTGTTCTGTGTCTAATCCACCTTGTGCAGCAAGAGTTAAAATGGCCAGTTCATGTTGAGCATTTATTGTCATATTATGATTTTGTAACGGGCCTTTTAAAGTGAGTTTTAAATCTTCCAGGTGTTGTGCATCAAGTTCAAGATGCTGTACGTTAAAATTAATGTCTGACGGTTTGCTTGGATTACTGTCTAACACACCGATTAAATCAGCACTTTTGAGGTGTATGTTTTCATAGACTATATTACTTAAATGCAGTGCGGCATCTAAAACAGGCTGTTGTGTTGTGCCTTTAAGGCTTCCCTTACCGTTAATGCTGCCTTGTGCCTGAGGTAAAATATCAGAGAGCTGTTTGATTGTTAGCGCCCAGTCTAAATTATTTTGTTCTGCAAGCGTGCCATTTATTTTAAGGTTGGCCTCGCCACTGGATAAGTTTAGCTGTTTAATTGCGATAAGCGTATTATCAATGTCAAAATGTCCCTCACCTGCGATTGCTTTTTGTTTTAGTTGAACGGTAATTTTATTTAGTTGAATAGTTGCCCTATAGTCTTCGTCAGATAATTGGCCGCTGGTCTGTAAATTAATATCTAATGAACCCGGCCAGTCTTTTTGAAAAATTTCAGGGTTAAATTTTGTCGTTAGTAATGTGGCCTGCCATTTTATGCCATCATGCCAGCTGACAATACCATCAATCTCCAGGTTATTGAGCTTATTTAAGGAAGAGTGATCAGTGTTTGTTTTGATGACTATGTTTGCCTGGTTTAAATCGCCCTTGATGGAGATCTGAGTGTCCAGATAGTGTTTATTGTCAGGAATTAATAATGCCAGAGGTAATTGATTGATCTGTATATCAGCATTCCAGTTTATGTTATCCAATAAGTGAAGAATTTCTGCATTTATTGATGCATCTAATAAGCCGCTGCTGTGTTGCATGACTTGTAGTTTCATTAAATCACCCTTGATTTCACCTGTCAAAGTTAAATCAGCTTGCTCAGGTATATGAAGTGTTATTTCTGAGTGTAAACTGAGAGGGTAGTTTTTGAGCAATCTTGCTGAACCGTGAATACTTGCCTTAGCTTCAGGCATCATCAGGTTGAGTTGATGCAGTTTGAGCTGGTTGTTAATAAGCTCTGCTTTAAGTTGCAGGGTTTCAATTGATATTGCCTCGCTGTCTGAAACTGAGGCAGGATCTCGGATAAAAGTGATGTCCGTCAGCTGCAGTTGTTTAAGAAAAACAGGAACTGGCAAGTTGATCTCAGGTAATTGAGTCATTTTCTGAGTCGTTGATTGATCTTGTGTTTCATGTTGTGCCGAGCTTGCTAATTGCTCAATATGAACACCACTGGCGATAATACTATTGATCTTGAGCTTTCTGTTAAATAATTGTGCAGCCTGCCAGTCTAAATGAAATTTTTTTATACTAACGATAATAGTGGCATCGGTATAGTTAAAATCAATAATATCAAGCTGTCCCAGCAGGTTACCCTTTACGTGTGAAAATTGAACAGGTGCAAAATCGAGATCATGTGCGCTATTAATTAAAAAACGAAAGCCTTTATCTGTACCGAGTAAAATATAACTGCCGCACAGTAGAATAAAGAATAAGCCTAAGCCAAACTTTAATACTTTTTTTATAATAGTTATAACTATCGTCAGAACAGGCTGTTTCATAAGTTGATTTCAAAGCCAAAATAAAAAACCACATTGTCTTCACTGATATCATCATCTGATGTTATAGGGAAACCTAAATCAGTTCTAAACAAAGCAAATGGCGCAATCCAGCGTACACCAAAACCCGTGCCGTAATATACTTTTTTTAGTTGGTCATTATAGGCATTGCCGGCATCTAAAAATCCCGCCAATACCCATTTTTTAGATACTTGATGGTTATATTCAATACTGCTTGTGACTACATTTCGACCACCGACCACATCACCTTCTTCATCCTTAGGACCAAGTGCTTTCCACGTATAGCCACGAACACTCTGGTCGCCACCTGCATAAAAACGTAGAGATGAAGGGTATAAATCAAAATCACTAGTCTCTGCTATACCCAGCTCACCACGTAATATCAGTCGCCCCTTATCAGCGATAGGAAATAACAGGCGATACCTTAAATGAACTCGAAAATAATCAATATCCGATATGATACCGGCGTTGGCAAATCGCAATTCACTATAAAGAGTCCAGCCTTTACGAGGAAAAAGGGCTTTTTCAAAATTAGTACGTTCTATTCTAGCGCCTAAACTGAATAATTCTGTTGTTGTTCTAGGTTCATCACCGCTGGTAAATTCTTCATGCTTGTATTCGGTAAAAAGGGTTGTTTCCCAACGTTTCCAGTTAAACCAGTAACCAGTTTCTAAATCAAATGTATCACGGTCGGTGTTGTCAGTATCTTCTGTTTCAAATTTAGGAATAATACCTATTTTATCAGTGCGGGGATCACCAATAGGTATCCAGTATGCACTGCCAATAGTACTTTTTTTAGAAGAAAATTTGGCCATGACATCACTATAATGACCCTGGTAATTTATACGTCGATGCTGCCAGCGAAAGCTCACATTTGCTTCAATCTCAGTGTCGTAACCTGCACCCAAAGTAAATTTATGTCGTTTGGCAGGTTTTAGAGTAACATTAACGGGCACATGTTGTTCTTTTACCCTGCTGAAGTCAGGTTTAATGTCGACTGAAGAAAAATAACCTGTGCTGTAAAGGGTATCGTATAAGGCTAATAGATTTTCCTGGGAAAAAGGATCACCTTGTTTAATATCCTGGGTGTAAGCCAGAATAAAGTCATCATTTAGAAAGTCCGGCTGGAAATGAAATTCACCTAAAAAATATTTATTTCCGCTGAGTAAATGTATATGAATATGAGCAGTACCGTTGTTTGCATCAACAATGACCTTTGTTTGCTGAATTTTTATCTGATAATAACCTAAACGTCCAATATCACTGATAAGCTGGTCTTTTGCGCTTTCGTATTGTTCGTGGTGCAGGGGAGCAGCAGGTTTTATTGGAAATCTTCCAACTATAGTCAAAATCTCAGTATCATTTTTTCCAGGGCCATTGATGACAATATCAATATCTATGATTTTAACAGGATTGCCGGGAGTTACCGTGTATTGAGCCAGCCAGAGGTTTTCAGATTCTTTTACTAAAGAGCTGCTAATGTTGACCTGATAATAACCAAATGGCTCTAAGCCTTCCCTGATATTTATTTCTGCTTTTTTATGTAATTTCTGCAGCCATGCCTCAGAAAAATGAGGATCGTTTAGATGTTTTTTAAGCTCAAGATATGCCAGAGCATTTTTTTTTAATTCACCATCAATACCAGCAATGGAAATATCCACTTTAATTGCTCTGTTTGACTGCTCAAGAGTTGCCTGCTTTTGTATTGTTGGTATTGAACGGTTCTGACTTTCTGCATGAGCTACATGACAGCAAGTAAACATCAGCAGTAATGTTATGGCATGGATAATGCTTTGGAAGTATAAAGGAATCGGCACAATTATCTGCAATATCAGTCTAAGACAAGCAAGTAAAGGGTAATATACCCAATCAACTTGAAAATGCAGGATCGAACACTTGAAAATTATCATTAATTCGAGAATCTAATGATTTTCCAATGCTCGGTAAAAT
>JAIVER010000033.1 GCA_023864145.1 Thiohalomonas sp.
AGAGCAAAGTAGGATGGCTTTGATTCTATCTCGTTCTTTTCCATTTCTAGAATGCTTATGTTGCATTTCTAGAGCTGATTTTTCATGGGCCCTGAGAGTAATTTGCGTCATTGGATAATTTTGATCTTTTTCTCTATGAAAATCAAGCCTTTTCATAGGTCATGGGTATATCACTTAAAATAGATTGGCAATATTCAGCATCAACCATCGGGTGCCATTATGGTCAAAGCTTACCTGCACTCTGGCTCTGGCCCCACTGCCTTCAATATCAACCAGTATCCCTGTACCAAATTTTTTGTGACTGACTTGCTGACCAATATAGACTTCACTATCATCAGAGGCATATTTAGAACCAGAGTAATTGGAGGCGCTAATGGTATTCTGAGCAGCACTGACCTGTGTGACCAGTGATGCCGGTATTTCTGATAAGAATTGTGAGGGAGCACTCAATTCACTACGACCATAAATGGTTCGGCTTTCAGCATGGCAAAGATGAAGTTGTTGTCTGGCCCTGGTGATGCCGACATAGCAAAGACGACGTTCTTCTTGTAAGGCATTCTTATGCTTATGAGGCAAAAGTCCCTGCTCAAGACCACATAGAAACACTAACTCAAATTCCAGTCCTTTAGCGCTATGCAATGACATCAATTGAATGCAGTCCTCCCATTCTTCTGCTTGCCCTTCACCCGCTTCCAGAGCAGCATGAGCCAGAAATTCTGCCATTGGACTGGCTGCCTGAAATGTTTCTTCCTCAGTGTTATCGTCTTTTAATAATCCTTCTTTAACAGCCTCCAGTAATGGATCGCCCACATCATCAAAACGTTTTGCGGCATTGACCAGTTCATCCAGGTTTTCTACTTTGGCCTGTGCCCGTTCACTATTATCTTTACCATGAAATTTTTTGAGTAATGAAGCTTCAATGACATGAGTAACTTGTTCGGCAAGATTCATACTCTCAGCATCATTAATTTGCAGCTCATCAATCAAATCAATAAATTTTTGTACCGAAGCGGCTGCCCGCGCACTTAAGGCTTTATCGGCAAGAAGCTCTACAGCAGTGAACCACAAATTTTTCTGCTTTTGTTTTGCTGACTGGCGAATAATATCCCGTGTTCTTGGCCCGATGCCGCGGGTTGGGGTATTAATAATACGCTCAAATGCGACATCATCCTGACGGTTGGCCAGTAATTTCATATAGGCTAATGCCTCTTTGATTTCCGCCCGATCATAGAAGCGCAGACCACCATAAACCCGGTAGGGAACACCGCGTTTAACCAGTTCATATTCATGGGGCTGAGACTGAGCATTGGAGCGATAAAGGATGGCCACATCACTGCGCTTACCGCCGTTTTCGACCCATTTATCAATTTGTCCGGCAACATAGGCCGCTTCATCAGTTTCATTAAAGGCCTTATAGATTTGTAATGCCTCACCATCACTATCTTCTGTCCATAACTCTTTGCCCAGGCGTTCACTATTATTGGCAATAACTGAGTTGGCAGCTTCGAGAATATTGCCGGTAGAGCGGTAATTTTGCTCTAAGCGTATGGTGTCTGTACTACCTGCATTGAAGTCATGGGTGAACTCTCGAATATGTTCGATTTTAGCACCGCGCCAACCGTAAATGGATTGGTCATCATCACCGACAACAAAGGTGTGCATCTTCGTGCTGGGCAGATTATTACCAGTGAGTACCTTCAGCCAGGCGTATTGGATGGTATTAGTATCTTGAAACTCATCAACCAGGATATGGGTAAAACGTTGTTGATAATGTTTTAGTAAATGAGGTTGATGCAGCCAGAGTTCATGTGCTCTTAGCAGCAGTTCGGCAAAATCGACCAGACCGGTACGCTGGCATAACTCTTCATATTGATAGTAAACATCCAGCATGAACTCACATGGATTGAGTTGTTCAACTCTGAGGCCTTTATCCTTACATTCGTTAATAAACCATTGTGTTTCACGAGCAGGGTGTTTCTTTTCATCAACTCCAATCTCTTCCATAATACGTTTGATTAAACGCAATTGATCGTCACTATCAATGATCTGAAAGTTTTCAACCAGTTTGGCATCCATCCAATGTGCGCGTAAAAGACGATGAGCTAAACCATGAAAGGTGCCCAGCCACATATTACGAATTGGAGTTTTGAGCAGGTTTTCAATACGAAAACGCATCTCCCCTACGGCTTTATTGGTAAAGGTAATGGCCATAATGCTGTAAGGAGAGACATTTTCTACTTGTACTAGCCAGGCGATGCGGTGCACCAGAACTCGTGTTTTGCCGCTTCCGGCGCCCGCTAAAACCAGTGTGTTTTTTGCTTCAGAGCAAACAGCCTGACGCTGTGCTTTGTTAAGCGGATCAATTATTTCAGATATATCCATAAATTAAATGTATTCGTTATGAGTAAATTAGGTTACTTGAATGTCATGTTGTATTGACTTAGGGTTGAGCATCGTTATCAATTAAGACACTGACTCGGGCAGCCTGTATTTGTGCAACGGGCAGGAGTTCACCCTGCTGCCATTGCTGGACGGCGGAGTGTTTATTCTTTCCAGTGACTAAAATGATGACCTCAGCACTTTGTGAAATGGTTTTTTTACTCAAAGTGACTCGTTCAGGTGGTGCTTTTGGCGAATTATAAACGGCATGAGTGAGTTGGCTTTCATCATGCTGATGGCCGGGAAATAAGCTGGCAGTATGGCCATCTTCACCAATGCCTAACAGGATCAGGTCAAAGGGTAAAAATGTGCTGATCAATTCAGCATATTCACTGGCACCTTTCTTCGGGCCCAGCTGTGCATTAATAGGGTGAAAGTTTTCTTCGGGAAACTTAATTTTGTCTAACAGGCTTTGCTTGATCATTACACTGTTTCGTTCAACATCATTATTATCTAAACAGCGCTCATCACCAATAAACAGATGCCATTTTGACCATTCCTGCTGATGATCAGATAGTAATTCATAAATTCTTTTGGGTGTAGTGCCGCCAGGCAGTACCAGTTTAAAAACACCCCGATGGGAAATTGATTCCTGTGCTTTTAATAAGATGCGATCTACTGCTGCATGGGCAATGGCCTCGGCATTATTAAACTGAAGCCATTGTTGGGATAATTCTGTCATATTGTTTCCTGATTAATGACTGAGCGCACTTTTGTTTGAAAAAAGTGCTGGTCCATATAATGCTGTTTTATCATTCATGATCACTTTCACCGGCATGGCTTCTAACAGATGGCGCATTCGACCTTTGTCGCAAAAAGCCTGCATAAAGGTGCCGGATTGTAACTGTTCAATAATTTTGGGTGCAATACCGCCGCCAAGATAAACGCCGCCTCTGGACATTATTTTTAATGCATGATTGCCCGCTTCAACACCATACAGGTGTATAAACCAGTCAAGCGCCTGCTGACAGAGTTTGTCTTTACCGGTTTGTGCGGCATTAGAAATGGCAGCCGCTATATCGCCTGATTGCATTTGTTGCTGTAGCCATGCCGGAGGTTGACATTGAGCTTCATAACATAAAAATTGATAGAGATTTTCCAGTCCCCTCCCGGAGACAATTCTCTCCCAACTGACATGACCATTATATTTGATGCTGAGAAATTGATGGAGACGATATTCTTGTTCTGTAGCGGGGCTAAAATCAGTATGACCGCCTTCAGAAGCAAAAGGGATATGCCTGCTGCCGTCCCAAAATAAGCCTGCTTCACCAAGACCTGTGCCGGCGGCAATAATAGAGGCATTTCCAGAACTTTTTAGAGCACCCTCATTTAAGGTAATAAAGTCATCTTCATCTAAGGCGGCAATGCCCCTGGCATTGGCTTCGAGATCATTGAGTAAATTAACCGCTTGCCAGCCAAACTGTTTTTTGATTTGAAGAGCATCAATAATCCAGGGAAGGTTACTGACTTCGCAATGATTATTTTTAACCGGACCGGCGACACCAAAACAGGCTATTGTAACAGGTGCTTTCTGCTTATTGATTTTAAGCTGACCCAAAAAGTCTGTTATGATTTCTGCTAAAGAATGATAGCTAGCGCTTATATAGGTGGCTTCAACTATTGAGCTTACTTGCTGATTGTTAACTGCAAAAATCCCAAGGTTGGTTTTAGTACCGCCAATATCTCCCGCCAGAACATTCATATTTTTAAAGCATGATAATGATCGGCTTATTCGCTGGTTTTTGTCGTCACATTAGGTTCACAATAGATGCTATGCTCAAAATTTATCGTCTCAGGGAATGACTGGGCTATAATCCAGATCTGCGGCAAATCATCACTTAACTCAGGCAACACAGAGAGTGAGCGTTCTGTGCGTTCTTTATCAAAGAAGGCGAAGGGCTCATCTAAAATAAGGAATTGTTGAGTTTGAACTTTACGACTGAGCATCTCCTGAGAAAGTGCTAAACGCACTGCCAGCATAATTTGCCGCTGAGTCCCGCTGGAGATTTCATCCAGATCCATAAAGTCATGCTTTTCATTAGAAAAAACCCGAACGGTGAGATCTTCATCAATTTGTAAATGCTTATAACGATTTTCAGTGAATAGCGGCAGGGTTTTACCTACGTGATCACGAATAATATGGTTAAAGCGTTTCGATAGATGCCGTGTTGCCCCTGTGACGAGTTCGCTGGCCAGCTCTCTGAGGTGATTACGAGATTCTTTGTCATCAATCTGACCTTGTAAGGTATCGATTTTTTCCTGCAGCTCAGCAGCACGATTAACACGCTCACGTTCTACCGCAATGGCAGCAGAGAATTGATTGATCTGTTCGGCTTGCTGCTGCTGTTGTTGGGAAAAAAAGCGTAAATCAGCTTCCGTGAGATTGCTCAGTTGCTTATCTCCGGCCTGACTTCGGGCCACCAGATTGATTTGCAGGCTACGTTCTTCATTTATTGTCAAGTTATGCTGTGTATCAAGCTTACGCATTTTTTCTGCCAGCTCAATGCCACTTTGACTCAGGCGATCGATATTACCTTTGTGACTGATTTTGGCAGCCCAGAAGACAAAAAATAAAAATGTTGCTCCAGCGCCCACATAGAGTAAATAAGGAAAGTGCTGTGCGTTGATTTGGGGCATATTGCTGCTGATAAACTCAGAGACCTGCTGATGAATGGCCGCATCAGGCATTTTTATCATTAGACACCATAAAGCCAATGTACCGGCAGCCAGCATAAAGTAAATAAAGCGCCAGAATGAAGCACGGCTTTTTTTACTCAAATAGCGACTTAGATTTGGCGCTGTGTCATTATATTCTTCCAGAGTTGATTGATAATTTGCTTGTGCTTCATCAGCCTGGCTCTTAGCAGATAATGCTTCATCGTGTTGACTGCTCAATGAATCAAGATGGCCATTTTCGAGATCGATATCCTCTATCTCTTCTTCGATTTGGTTTGCCCGATTAACCAGTTCTTCTGCCGCTTCAATATCGCCTTGTATATCGTTGTGAATGCTATCGTCACAGTGTTCCATTGTGGCAATACCAGCCATGGTTTTTAGTGCATAGCTGTGGGGGTGCGGTGTGGTAATTTCTCTTTGAGCCAGATAAAAGGACTCAATAAATTCTTCAAATTCAATAGAAGTGAGATCAAATAATGCTTCTTCAACCTGCTCGATACCACGAGCAATGGGATTGTCTTCGTTGTAAACCTTGTATAGCTTGGCTGAATGATTGCCATCACAGTCTAACATACGAGTAAGAGCATATAGCTCATCACCAGGCTCATCGGCTTTATTATTACTAAATTGAATGGTGACGCTGCAGCCACTTTCACCCCAGCGAATAATTTTATCCAGATCATCTTCTGCTACAGAAAAAGTGCGACCAAATAAGGCAAAACAAATGGTTTCACCGATGCTACTTTTACCGGACTCATTAAAACCGCTAATGGCAATAATGCCTTGCTTCGGTAAGTCCAGTAAATCTAATTGTTCGTATTTAAGAACATTTTTTGCACGGACACTGTGAATTATCATATCCAGCCCTCATCTTCAAGTACTTGCAGTTTACGCAAGGTTAATTCCTTTGCTGCTTCGTATGCTGTTTCATCAAAATCTTCACCTGAATTCATGCGGAGCTCTTTTTCTTCATGATAAAAATTTGTGAATTCTTCAATAGTAGTTTGACGCTCGCTCATATTCAGAGGTTTAGGACTTACATCATCCGACATGAAAATCTCCTTTAGATTTTTAACTGCTTGAAATAACGTGATATTTCTTGTTTTGAATTGGTAAGCAAAGTCTAAAGAAGCTCTTTGAGTGAATTCAAATGTAAGTATTCACAACAAGGCTTTGCATAAGTGAATTAAGATACACTATTATTTATATCAGGTACAATCACTTTTGTAAAAAATAGTCATTTTATTGATAAATCCGGGATAAGAACTAAAGGTTTCGTTCGGGTAACTGCCTTTGAAAGCGATTGCACAGTGTACTAGTGCATCTGGTTGGGGACGCCCATCTGTTTTTCAAGACAATTAATAAAAGTACGTAATAATGTGAAAAATAAATTACTCTTTAATTTAGTTTACGTTCATGCCCTGCAGCGGCTAATTTTTGCAGATAATCCTGCCACATTTTTTCTTGATTTTTCCCATACTCATAAAATAAATCCCATGAGAATATACCGCTGTCATGACCATCTGTAAATTCAATCTTAATGGCATAATTGCCCACAGGCTCCAGGTTTTTAATGTTAACGTTTTCTTTACCAACCTGTAATGTTTCTTCTCCGGGTGCATGTCCTCTGACTTCAGCTGAAGGTGAGTGAACCCGTAAAAATTCACTGGAAAAATGAAAACGAGAGCTATCTTCAAAGGCAATTTCTAACTCGCGTGACTTTGAATGTAAGTTAATTTCAGTTGGCGTTGGCGTTTTTTGTTGAGACATCATTTTTTACCTTATGACAAATTTATTCTGTTTGTTGTTTATTTTTAATCAGCAGCATGCTTTTTCTACAAAATATAGCGAGATAAATCTTCATTGATGGCTAGTTCACCTAGCTGTTCATCAACATAATGACCATCTATTTTAAGGCTTTCACCATCCTTATCTGATGCTTCATAAGAAATAGATTCTAATAGGCGTTCCATAATAGTATGCAAACGTCGAGCACCAATATTTTCGGTAGATTCATTGACCGTAAATGCCACTTCAGCAATTCGTGAAATGGCACTGGTGTCAAATTCAAGCGTCAGGTTTTCAGTTTTCATCAATGCGATGTATTGTTCTGTCAGAGACGCATCCGGCTCAACCAGAATACGGCTGAAGTCATTAACATCCAGGGCATTGAGTTCGACTCGAATAGGCAGACGGCCCTGCAGCTCAGGGATCAGATCAGATGGTTTACACAAATAAAAGGCGCCGGAACAAATAAATAAAATATGATCAGTTTTAACCATACCATATTTGGTTGATACAGTGCTGCCTTCAACTAGAGGTAAAAGATCACGCTGCACACCTTCGCGTGACACTTCCGGGCCGCGTCCTTCGCTGCGTGAGGCGATTTTGTCAATCTCATCAAGAAAGACAATGCCATTTTGTTCGGCATTGTTAATCGCCTGCTGCTTAATATCTTCTTCATTAACCAGTTTTGCCGCCTCATCTTCGGTTAATACTTTCATTGCATCTTTTACAGTTGACTTGCGACGTTTTGTTTTGTCACTACCAGCCAGATTTTGAAACATACCTTGAAGCTGGCTGGTCATTTCTTCCATGCCTGGAGGCGCCATAATTTCAACTCCGACACTAGGCATTTTCACGTCAATTTCGACTTCTCTGTCATCAAGTTTGCCTTCTCGCAACATTTTGCGGAATTTTTGACGGGTAGAGCTTTCTGAGAGTGAAGCATCTTCAGAATGTGATCCATCTTGCCAGTCTTCAGTAGTGCGGGCGGGCGGTAATAAAATATCCAGCACACGTTCTTCAGCAGCATCAAGGGCTCGATGTTGTACCTTTTCCATTGCCTGTTCACGGGTCAACTTTATAGATACATCCAGCAGATCACGAATGATCGATTCAACATCCCGACCAACATAGCCCACTTCGGTAAATTTGGTGGCTTCAATTTTAATAAAAGGGGCATTGGCAAGGCGCGCTAAACGGCGTGCGATTTCTGTTTTACCAACACCCGTTGGGCCAATCATAAGAATATTCTTAGGTGTAATTTCACTACACAAAGGCTCTTCGACCTGGTTTCTACGCCAGCGATTTCGCAACGCAATCGCCACCGCACGCTTGGCATCCGCCTGACCGATAATGTGTTTATCCAGTTCCTGAACAATTTCTCTTGGTGTCATTTGAGACATTGATTCTTTAAACTCCTGTTTGGCTAATAACTAGAAATATCTGCTAGTCTAAATCCAGTGTTTCAATGGTATGATTATGATTAGTATAAATACAGATATCACCGGCAATGGCAAGGGCTTTTTCGACGATTTCCTGAGCGCTTAAGTCGGTATTATCAAGTAATGCCCGTGCTGCTGATTGTGCATAGGGACCACCGGAGCCAATAGCTATCAGACCTTCTTCGGGCTCAATAACATCACCATTACCAGTGATGATTAAGGAGGCATTTTCGTCAGCAACGGCCAATAAGGCTTCGAGCTTTCTCAATGACTGTTCTGTACGCCAGTCTTTAGCCAGTTCGACCGCAGAACGAACTAATTGTCCACGATGTTTTTCCAGCTTGGCTTCAAAACGTTCGAATAAAGTAAAGGCATCAGCTGTTCCGCCAGCAAAACCGGCAATGACTTTAGCATGAAACAAGCGGCGGACTTTACAGGCATTGCCTTTCATAATGGTGTTGCCAAGAGAGACTTGCCCATCACCACCGATAACCACCTGCTTGCCTCTGCGTACTGAAAGGATTGTGGTTCCTCTATATTGTTCCAATGTATTTATCCTGCATAGTCAATGAATTCTCTGAATGTATTGAAATAAGGCTGATTTATATTAAAATCAAGGTTTCACGGAAGATTTAGTTACCTCCTTTTATTCATTTTCTAACATAAGGAAGCCATTTATACTGAATCATAGAATTAAATTTGTCTTGTCTTTGGCAATTGTTATAAAAAATATTTTTTTAATGAGTAAGCATGCAAAAAGTTAAATTTCCTTTTGCTCATAAACTGGCATTCTCGATGATTGTACTCATTATGTCAGGTATGCTGCTTCTGGGTGGCCTGATTATTCACGATCAAAATAAATTGCTTGAAAAGCAGATGCATTCTTACGCCAAAATTTTAATCCATCAACTCGGTACACCTGCGACAGAAGGATTTTTAACTTCTGACACCCTTGATCTGGATGTGCTGGTCAAAAATATTGCTCAACATCCAGAAATTTTAGGCATTGCTTTTTATTCTGATGAAAAGTAAGCGCGAAATTCTTATGCCTTAATACCGACATCACTGGACTTCCCGGATTCAGAATATGAAATTTCTACATTGATGTGGTTACCCGCATCTTCTGATTCTAAAATGAATAAGCAATTAACTCAGTCCTTTTTATTTAGCACAAATCTACCTTATTTGTCCTACATCGGCAGTGTTAATTATCAGGATGTTAGCATTGGCTATGTATTGCTTACCTTTGAACAGTCGTTATTGATTCAAGCACCTAATAAAACGCTTTATACCCAATCAACTTGAAAATGCAGGATCGAACACTTGGAAATTATCATTAATTCGAGAATCTAATGATTTTCCAATACTCGGTAAAA
>JAIVER010000034.1 GCA_023864145.1 Thiohalomonas sp.
TTACCGAGCATTGGAAAATCATTAGATTCTCGAATTAATGATAATTTCCAAGTGTTCGATCCTGCATTTTCAAGTTGATTGGGTATAGCCAAAACAATCAATCAATTTACTCTGACCCCTTTGATATGATATTTTATGATATTTTGATCTTTTATTTGATCTAGAATAGACATGCTCTCAAAATATTGCTAACTTAGCGGCTATGTTAGAAAGTTATGTAAAAAAGATACTTAAAGCCCGGGTTTACGAAATTGTTGATAAAGTACCGTTGGATTCAGCGGTCAATTTATCACTGCGTACCGGTAATAACATTTTGTTTAAAAGAGAAGACCTGCAACCGGTTTTCTCTTTTAAACTGCGTGGTGCCTATAACAAAATGGTGCAGCTGAGTCAGGTAGAAAAAGATCAGGGTGTTATTGCTGCCTCGGCAGGTAATCATGCTCAGGGCGTTGCCCTGTCTGCTAATAAAATTGGTGTAGAGGCTATTATTGTAATGCCAAAAACTACACCAGACATTAAAGTGACGGAGGTGAAGCGCTTAGGCGGAAAAGTCATATTATTTGGTAATAGTTATGATGAAGCCTATGAGCATGCCAGGAAACTCGAAAAAGAAAAGAAGGTGATATTTATTCATCCCTATGATGATCCTGATGTGATAGCTGGACAAGGCACTATTGCCATGGAGATCATGCAGCAATGTGATGTAGAACCTGAGGCTATTTTTGTTCCAGTGGGCGGCGGCGGTTTGATTGCCGGTATTGCGGCTTATGTGAAATATCTTTATCCGGATATTAAAATTATTGGTGTTGAACCCGATGATGCCGCTTCTATGCATGATGCCTTAATTGCTAAAGAACGCATTATCTTAGATCAGGTGGGTATTTTTGCCGATGGTGTTGCGGTCAAACAGGTTGGAGAAGAAACCTTTAAGGTGGCACAGAAGTGCGTGGATGATGTCATTCTTGTTAATGCGGATGAAATCTGTGCCGCTATAAAAGATATTTTTGATGATACACGTACGGTAACTGAACCGGCAGGTGCGCTTGCCGTAGCAGGCCTGAAAAATTATATTAAAGAACATGACATAAAAAATAAAACATTTGTGGCGATTAATAGTGGTGCCAATATTAATTTTGATCGTTTACGTCATGTAGCTGAACGTGCTGAATTAGGCGAACATCGGGAACTGCTGTTTTCAGCAACAATTGATGAACGCCCCGGTAGTTTTCTTAAATTCTGTAAAGTTATCGGTACTCGGGGGATCACGGAATTTAATTATCGTTATTCTCATGATATAAAGGCCCATATTTTTGTAGGTGTTAAAACATCAAATGCAGAAGAAGAAAAAGGAGTACTATTTGAGGCGCTGAACAAAAAGGGCTATCCGGTCACTGATCTCAGTGATAATGAAATTGCCAAATTACACCTACGTCATATGGTTGGGGGACATGGCCCTGAAATTCATAATGAGCATCTTTATCGCTTTGAGTTTCCTGAGCGTCCTGGTGCATTATTACGTTTCTTGAGTGGTATGGGACAAAACTGGAATATTAGTCTGTTTCATTATCGCAATCATGGTGCTGCATTTGGTCGCGTGCTTGTTGGTATACAAGTACCGGATGGTGATTTAAGTGCCTTTCATCAGTACCGGGATGACTTGGGTTATAACTATTGGGATGAAACTCAAAACCCTGCATATAAAGAATTTTTGGGCTAAGTCTCATAAATGTAGGAAAATCCTTGCATTAAAATGTAAATATAGGCAATATACCTACAAAGAGTAGGTGTAGTACTTTTTTATACCCACAATACAGGATAAGGTAGATTAGAAAAAACAATTCTACCTAATAATAAAAAATAAAATTATTTTTTTTGAGGGGTTTGAGTGAATTATAATAATTCATGTGGTTTTAAAAGCAGCAGTTTGAAAAACTGTTTTGGTCCTGATAAGCGTTTAGCTCGTAAAACGTTAATGAATAAAAAAAGTGCTTTTAGACAAGATCCTCTTGTTATTTTAACCTACTTTGTTTTGTTCGGTGTGCTGATCAGTGGTTTTACCTCTTTTGGTTTGTAATAACTCATTCTGCATGAGCTAAAAGAGAGTATCCGATTTCCTTCTTTATTGATGAAAATAACTTAATCGTCTTTCAGTAACGATGGCATTTAACGCAATATCCCAAGTATGAGATTCTACTTCCCTGGCTCGTTGTAATTCATGAGCGATGCCGACAAAGCGTGGTTTTAAGGAGCGAGTTTTTATAGGATTTGATTTTAAATGTTGTAGCGCCCGATCGTAAAAACCTCCTCCCATACCCATCCGGTTTCCCTGCTCATCAAAAGCAACCAATGGTGCCAGAACTAAATCCATTTGCAACGCAGTTTTTAATAGTTTTTTCCGATATACCGGTTCAAGAATTCCAAAACAGTTTTTTTTCAGACGAGTGTGCGCTTCATAGGGGGCGAAATGTATAATGCTATCTTGCCTGGAGATAATAACAGGCAAATAGCATTTTTTAGTATGGCCGTTACCAGAGCTGCTATGTAACTTATTGATTAAAAATGAGAGATCAACTTCACCGTCAGCGGACAGGTATAGAGCAATATGTCTGGAGCGCTTATAAAGTGTTGAGTGGACAATTCGTTGGGTAATTTTTTGCGCATGCTGATGTTGCTTCATCCTGGTCAGATGACGGCGCTTAATACGCAAACTTTGGCGTAATGTGTAAGATTGTTGATTTTTAATGTCTGTCTTAGACGGTGTCATAATAAAGGAAGCTGCTTATTGACATACATGAGGAAGAAATCAAGGTGGAAGAACAGTCTAAACCGTCGCTCACTTTCGCTCTTGAACCTATCGGTTCAAGTGGAGATATGAATGATAAATTAGGTTTACTGCACTCTTTAACTAACTCTCTTAGAAAGAAAGCAAAGGACAGGCATGCACACAATATCATCAGGCGCGCAACTCCGGGGTAAAAGATTACGGCTCAAGAAGTACCCAGTGTGCTAACTTGCTTAGATAGAACTTCCACGCACGTTAAGTATAACATTTTTGCTGGTTAGGGTAAAAATAAAAGCTAAATTTTATGAAATTTCTATTTGTTTACTTTCATTGAGGACACCATCAATCTTTTCTCTTAATTGACGAAGATGTTGGGAAAGCTGGTTATCATTAGTGGTATACTGTTGCTGCTGTAATAGATCATGTGCCAGATTCAGAGCAGCCATGACGGCAATACGATCACTGCCGATAACTTTACCTGAGCTGCGAATTTCCTGCATCTTGTCATTTAATAAGCAGGCAGAATCCTCAAGGCTTTCCTTGTGATTAGGCGCACAGGCAATGCGATAGTCTTTTTCCAGGATTTTTACTGTAACGGGAACGACTTCTTCTTTCATTCGTTAGTCTCCATGCCTTTTAGACGATTGATAATGGCTTCAACACGAGTTCGTGCGGTTTCGGTTTTTTCCATAAGTCTGGAGCGTTCAACTTGTAGAAATTCTTGTTGTGAGCGTAACTGAACATTTTCGTTTTTAAGC
This sequence comes from Thiohalomonas sp., assembly GCA_023864145.1. Taxonomy (GTDB): domain Bacteria; phylum Pseudomonadota; class Gammaproteobacteria; order GRL18; family GRL18; genus GRL18. Next base: position 3,541 of record JAIVER010000034.1, read on the forward strand.
TGGCTGATAGTGTCGAGTAATACATTAAGACTTTCATCTAGACGTTTGAGTTCGATATCAGTATCAGCGGCTGTTGCATTGTCTAGCATAGTGTAGAAGAACCTGTTACATTGATTTTTATGAAAATTAGGATAGTAACTATTTAATATATTGTTACTTTAGCCCCTATATTAAAATTCATTGTGGCAATGGTCAATGGTTAAAGCAACAATCTATAATGGAATTGTTGTTTAAGTGAGGTATAATTCCGTATATATGAAATAAATCATAGTTTTTTACATAATCCTGGAATAATGTAAAGGGTATCAGTTGAGTGGATGGTATGTCATCAGAGATAAATATTGAACAAGTAAAGGCCGATCTTATCAAGTTGGGCAGTGAGTTATCACCTTCTGAAGTCCATGACTTTATCTGCGGTATTATGCGGAAAAAGTGATATTAACCTTCATAAATGCTTGTCATTGACACTGTTAAGAGAGTCAGAAGATGCGTCACAGGTTATTATGGCGCGAGACTTATTGCTTGTTGGTTGAGGCCGTTACCGAATCGTTTAAAAGTTTCTTTGCCGCAACATTAACGGCACTTTCTGCTAATGCTCTTAACATTTATCCACTTTTACCGGGAGATGCCAGTGAAAGTATTCGTTTTGAAGGTATTGCTGAATGGGCGCAGGGCTTTTTGATGGGCCTAAGTTTTGCCGGAATAAAAAGTTTTTCTGAATATCCTGAAGAAGTTAGTGAATTTGTCGAAGCAATGGCATCGATCTCAACTGCAGGTGACTATGAGTATGACTTAGCGGGTGATGATTCAGATGAAGAAGCTATTATTGAATTTATTCGTATGGGGGTTTTGTTCATCAATGAAGAGCTCAATCCCATTCGTGTGCCGGTGGAGATCCCTGATGCAATAGCGGATTCGCTCAAGTCTAATAAAAGCATGCATTAATTGCTAACTGATTTTTTCAGGTTAAAGTTAACTAAAGAATAATATGATTGATATAAAAGAATTTACCCGACGCAGAAAACATTTAATGCAGGATATGGGGAAAGATAGTATCGCCATATTGCCTACAGCAGGCGAACAGGTCAGAAATCGTGATGTGAATTATGCCTTCAGACCGGATAGTGATTTTCTTTATCTGACCGGTTTTTGGGAACCAGAAGCGGTGTTAGTGCTCATTCCTGGTCGTAAACATGGTGAATATGTTCTGTTTTGCCGGGAAAAAGATGAAACGCAGGAAATATGGCATGGTCGTCGTGCTGGTCAGGAAGAAGTGCTGGAGGCCTTCGGTGCTGATGATTCTTTCCCCATTACCGATATCGATGATATTTTACTCGGTCTTATGGAAAATAAAACCCGGGTGTTTTATACCATGGGTATTCATGCGGACTTTGATCAGCGATTGACGGGCTGGGTAAATCAATTAAAGCAAAAAGTAAGAATGGGAGTAAATGCGCCGGGTGAATTTGTAGCTCTGGATCACCTATTACATGAAATGCGTTTATTCAAATCAGCCACTGAAATAAAAATGATGAAAAAGGCCGCCTCGCTGTCTTGCAAGGCTCATGAACGACTGATAAAAATCTGTCAGCCGGAAATGATGGAATATCAGCTCGAAGCCGAATTTGTGCATGAGTGTATGTTTAATGGTTGTCGGGATTTGGCCTATCCCTCCATTGTCGCTGCTGGAAAAAATGCCTGTATTTTACATTACACCGAAAATAATAGCGCATTAAAAGACGGCGTTCTGGTATTAGTTGATGCTGGTGGTGAATATCAGGGCTATGCTTCCGATATTACCCGTACTTATCCGGTTAATGGACGTTTTTCAGTAGAACAAAAGGCGCTTTATGAATTAGTGCTTGAGGCACAATTAGCAGCCATAGATATGGTTTATCCCGGTAGCCACTGGAATGCGCCTCATGAAGAGGCGGTTAAAGTGATCACCCGAGGTCTGGTACGTCTGGGCTTATTAAAAGGACGTGTTGATAAACTGATTAAAGATGAAGCCTATAAACCTTTTTATATGCACCGCACAGGACACTGGCTGGGATTAGATGTTCATGATGTGGGTGATTATAAGGTTGATAATGAATGGCGCATGTTAGAACCGGGTATGGTATTGACGGTTGAGCCGGGCATTTATACGGGTGATAATCGCAAAATTGCAAAAAAATGGCGAAATATCGGTATTCGCATTGAAGATGATCTGCGTGTCACACGTACAGGTCATGAAGTACTGACCATTAAAGCGCCTAAAACAGTGGCACAAATAGAAGCGGCTATGGCTCTTCTAGCTATCACTCCAGTAGCGGAAGCTCGAGCAAATACTATAAATGATGATAAAGCGACTATGCAGACTCAAACGCTTCAGACTGAAGCGTACAGTTAAAAAAGCACTTAGCAAGAAAAAAATTGTTGTGAAAAAGAAGGTCATTAGAAAAAAAGCTGTTAGCGCAAGAAAGGCCGCCAGTCCCAAAAAAGCAGTGCGTAAAAAAGCCATTCGTATTAAAATCGGGAAATAAGCTGAATGACTAAACAATCAATAAAACATTTTGATATTATCATTGTTGGCGGCGGCATGGCAGGAGCTACTATGGTTCTTGCTCTTGCACCTCTAAAACTCTCTATAGCCGTTATTGAAGGGCACCCTTATCAGGAACAACAAACTCAGCCCAGTTTTGATGATCGCTGTCTGGCTTTAGCCTGGAGTTCCAGACAAATTTATCAGGCCATGGGGATATGGGATAAGCTGGCTGTGCGTGATGATGATGGCTTTACCGCCATTAAACAAATCCATGTTTCTGATCGAGGGCATCTGGGCATCACTCGACTGGATCACCAAAAAGAAGGCGTACCAGCTCTGGGCTATGTTGTCGAAAGTAGTGTGGTGGGTGAGGTCCTGCTTCATGAAATGAAACAACATGACAATATTCAGCTTTTTTGTCCGGCAACAATTGAGCAAGTAAAAACAAGCTCAGAACAAGTCACAGTCAATCTTCAGTTTGAGCAAAAGACAAAAACCATGAGTGCAGCTTTACTGATCATTGCCGATGGCGTTAATTCTAAAACCAGAGCCTCTCTTGGGGTTCAGATTAACCAGCAATCCTATGCACAAACCGCCATTATTGCCAACATTGAAACAGAAATTCCTCATCAAAATGTTGCCTATGAACGTTTTACTGACTCCGGACCTCTTGCTGTTCTGCCGCTGAGCCGCAATCGCTGTTCTTTGGTGTGGACTGCACGTGACGATCAGGTGGCTGATATAATCTCTTTGAATGATGCCGATTTTATCAGTGCATTACAGCAGTCTTTTGGTTATCGTCTGGGACAAATCACTAAGGCGGGACGTCGGGCGGCTTATCCTTTACTGCTGATGACCATTAATAATGACTCTCTTGCACATCAAAATCGGATTGCCCTGATCGGCAATGCCGCTCATGGTGTGCATCCCGTAGCGGGACAGGGTTTTAATCTGGGCCTGCGTGATATTTCTGCATTAGCCGAATTAATTGCTGCACAAATGCACACTTATAAAACAGCTGATCCGGGTAATAAAGCGTTATTAACGGCCTATTGGGACTGGCGTCAGGCTGATATTCGCCAAGTCACTAATATTACTAATAGTCTTATTAAACTGTTTTCAAACCAATCAACAACGCTGGCGCTATTAAGAAATTCAGGCTTATTGATGGCTGACATAATATCACCCCTGAAACATGCCATTGCCCATGAGGCAATGGGTAGGGGGATGCTGCAAGGTAAATTAAGTAAAATGGCGGTAGGCCAGTCACTTTGCTAGCCGCTTTTGCTTAAGAAAATCTAAAGAGAAGCCTCAACAAATTATATAAGCCGGATGATTTAGATGACAAAAGCGAATACGATAAATGACAAAAAAGCCTACGATATTATTATTGTCGGTGGTGGCATGGTGGGTGCAACAATGGCTTGCGCCTTGGGTAATAGTGCATTAAAAATAGCTGTTATTGAAGCTCATCAAAGTGATTTTAACTGGCCGAAAAATTCTCATGATATTCGTGTCAGTGCCCTCACGCACGCCAGCCAGCATATATTTGAAAATATGGGTGTCTGGCAATCGATGCAGCATGATGGCGTTGCAGCTTATAATAAAATGAGTGTATGGGACGCAAGTGGGCAAGGACAAATTCATTTTGATAGTGTGGAAGTCGGCCAGATGGATTTAGGGCATATTGTCGAAAACCGGGTAATTCAAAAAGCGCTGCAAAAAAAATTAGCAGAATTTGCTAATATTGACTTATTAATGCCGCTGCAATTGCAGTCAATCTCTCTGGATAAATCAGGCGTTGAACTTATTAGCAACGATAGTCAGCACCTGAGTGCTGAACTGGTAGTGGGGGCGGATGGTGCCAATTCGTGGGTGAGAAAACAAGCCGGCATTGCTCTTAATAGCTGGGCTTATCACCAAACGGCCGTGGTGTGTAATGTACAAACTTCTGAATCACATCAGGATACCTGCTGGCAGCAATTTATGCCCGAAGGCCCACTGGCCTTTTTACCATTAGCCGATGGACAAAGTTCTATTGTCTGGTCAACCAGCGAAGAAAAATCACAGGCCTTGATTAATATGGATGAAGAATCCTTTAATCAGGAATTGCAAATGACCTTTGGCAGTACCTTAGGACGGATTCAACTCACCTCAGAGCGAGGGGCTTTCCCGCTGCGTCTGAGACATGCTAAACACTATGTTCAGGAACATCTGGCGCTTATTGGTGATGCTGCCCATACGGTACATCCCCTGGCAGGTCAGGGGGTTAACCTGGGTTTGCTGGACGCTGTGGTACTGGCCGAAGAAGTATTGCGAGCCTATGAAAAAAAGCGTGCTTTGGGAGCTATGTCTACTTTAAGACGCTATGAGCGCCGTAGAAAAGCGGATAATATCGCTATGCTGGCCGCTATGGATGGTTTTAAGCGCTTGTTCAGTAATGACATTACACCACTTAAATTATTACGCAATGCAGGGTTAAATCTTGCTGATAAATTCATTCCCTTTAAAAACCTGATGATCAAACGTGCTATGGGGCTCTCAGGGACAGGTTTAAATGAACCATTACCCCATTTGGCGAGAGCTGATATTGACTCTTAATTAACAAATACCGAACCCAGTCTGAGCAGTTCTTGCAGGGCAGTGATATCGTGATGAGCTGCTCTTTTTTGCACCATTCTATTTGCTACAATCCTAAGCTGTAATAAACGACTATTCATTTATTCAATTAAATTGGTAACTACTCAGTTCAGTGTATTTTTAACAAAAAGTCAGAAAAATAAGTGACCATAGGCTTAACAAACATTGTTTAGAAATACATGCTGAGTAGTTACTTGAATTGTTACTTTTGTGGGAAATGAAATGGAATATTCATCAAGGGCAGGTTACTTTGGCGGTTTTTTATTGTTTCTAACTGCATTTATAAATTTCTTTGTAGAAAATATAGAAATACAGTTTTTAATTGAAAAAACAGGCCAGCATAAAATCACCCGAATTCAACTCATAAGTACAGCAATAAATTGCTAGAAAAAATGGCCAACTGCTTGTAAGCTCAGTCATTTTCTCCTGCAAGAGTAAAGCGACTTATGAGAACTTACAAACAATTGAGACAAGAACAAAGATACTACATTTTCCAACTAAATAAAAAGGATTTTACTCAGGATGATATTGTTAAGGAAGTCGGAGTTCATAAATCCACAATAAGCAGAGAGCTTATTGATGAAAAATTGTCGGAACAACAGTGGAGCCCTGAGCAAATATCAGGTTGGTTATTAGAGGAAAAGAGCATTGCCATCACTCATGAGTGTATTTATCAACACATATGGGTTGATAAAAGGCAAGGCGGTGATTTATACCAGTATTTAAGATGTCAGGGAAAAAAATACTAAAAACGTGGGAGCAATGGCAAATGCAGCCGTGGACAAATAATTAACAGAGTGTCCATCGATGAGAGGCCTAAAATTGTTGATGATAAAAGACGAGTTGGTGACTGGGAAATTGATACAGTTATCGGTAAAGGTCATAGTGGTGATTTGCTTACTATTGTAGAAAGAAAAACACTATAC
>JAIVER010000035.1 GCA_023864145.1 Thiohalomonas sp.
AGTAGGATGGCTTTGATTCTATCTCGTTCTTTTCCATTTCTAGAATGCTTATGTTGCATTTCTAGAGCTGATTTTTCATGGGCTGTGAGACTAATTTGCGTCATTGGATAATTTTGATTTTCTTCTCTATGAAAATCAAGCATTTTCATAGGTCATGGGTATATGTCTTAATTGCCACTGTAAGGCTATGGTTGATAGTTACAAAAAAAACTAGGAACCAGACATCTGAGGACGCTCTTCTGTAACTACCTTAAATTGTAATGTCTGGTTACGCCGCATGCCGCGAAGAATAGCAACATCGCCTGGCCGCAGGTTGCTGATTAAATCCAAAGCCATTTTTGCAGATGTTATTTTAGCATTATTGATATGAGTAATAATGTCACCCGCGTTAATCCCCGCTTTTTGACTGGGACCGTTCTGTAATACGCCAATGATCAACAAGCCATAGTGGGATTCACTATTAAGGTGTTGTGCCACCATTGGTGATATTTCCTTAGCCTCTATGCCTATCCAGCCGCGGCGTACTTCGCCATAAGTAATTAACTGCTACATCAGTTCTCTGACCAGAGAAGAGGGGATAGCAAAACCAATACCTTGAGAGCCGCCGCTATTAGTGATATTAATCGTATTCAGACCAATCATTTCACCCTGAGTGTTGACCAGAGCACCACCTGAGTTACCGGGGTTAATTGCGGCATCGGTTTGAATAAAATTATCGAAGCTGTTTGCCCTGAATTGTGAACGATTTAGGGCACTGATAATTCCTGACGTCACAGTATTTTCTAAACCAAAGGGATTGCCGATAGCTAGGACTATATCTCCAACCTGGACATTTGCAGAGTTACCAAACTAGATGGTTGATAATTTTCTGGCAGAAACCTTTAATAAGGCTAAATCAGTTTCTAAATCACGGCCAACAATACTGGCTTTGAGGTAACGCCCATCTTTTAACAAAACCTCAATATCTTCTGCAGCGGAAATCAGATGATTATTGGTTAAAATATGTCCCTGTGATGAGACAATGACCCCGGAGCCGAGATTGTTTTCTTCTTTATATTGAGAGGGTGGAGGGCGTTTTTCTATCAGCGCCCTGAGTGTGCCATTATTGTAAAGTGTATTGGGCTGTTTGACTCGCTTGCGGGTAAATATATTAACAACAGCAGGAGTTGCCCGGTTAACTGCTGGTGCAAAGCTGGTAATTCGGCCAGAGGCTGCCTGATTATTATTGCTTGCCGGGCTGATAAATTCTTCTTGTGGAGTGACTACATTGGAGTGTGTGAGTGGCTCATTAGTATTATTTTGCAGTAAAAAGTATAAAATAAGCGCAATAAGAAAGCCGGCGGTAGCCGATAAGAATAAAAAAAATAGCTGGGATGTATGATTCTTTAGTGTCATTTAGATATTTTACACAAAAATTCATGTTGAGGTATTATGTTTATAGTTTTATTTAGGATAAGAGGAAGATTATGATAAAACGTGCTGATTTAGTCACTTATTGTGATGATTATCTAGATATAGGAATATTTAAAGATTATTGTCCCAATGGTTTACAGGTAGAAGGTAAAGAATCAATTAAAAAAATTGTTTCCGGTGTGACGGCAAATCAGGCATTAATTGATGCCGCAATAGAGCAACGGGCTGATCTGTTACTGGTACATCATGGCTTTTTCTGGAAAGGTGAAGAACCGCTCTTAACAGGTATAAAAAAACGTCGTTTAAAGGCGCTGTTACAAAATGATATGAATTTACTGGCTTACCATTTACCTCTTGATGCCAATAAAAGCCTGGGAAATAATGTCTTACTGGCCAAAAAATTAGGAATAAAACCGCAACAGTATTTTTCTACTAATGAGATCGCACTGCTGGGAATAATAAAAAAACAAAGCGGCGAAGAATTCAGGCAATATATCAGTGAGGTGTTAAATCGAGAGCCGCTGCATATTACAGCTGATAGTATGATCAGCACAGTGGCCCTTTGTACAGGAGCGGCACAAAGTTATATAAATCAGGCAATTAACCTGGGTGTTGATGCATTTATCAGCGGTGAAGTCTCTGAGAATACCTGGCATATCGCTAAAGAGAATAATATACATTATTTTGCAGCAGGGCATCATGCAACTGAACGGTATGGTGTGCAGGCATTAGGAGAACATCTGGCAGCTAAATTTTCCTTAGAACACATTTTTATTGATATTGACAACCTAATTTAGAGATTTTTAGTTATGTGAAATGTGCTAGAATACGTTCACATTTACAATGTGATTAAGTGGATTTTTTATAAAAAAACAGAAGTTTTATGTGAAAGTTTTGAGTAAAGCAATAAATTGATAAATTCACATAGTTAGAAGATTTTAGCAACTAATTTATGATAAATATCAGCTTAATTACTAAATAATTAAATAGTTCTTGATATTCTGGGGTTCTTCAAAGAAAATGTGGCAAATTTTTTCGTTATCGAATTAAGAAACGTAACACACTTCGAGCCGATTATGTCTTGAATTGGAGTAATTGAATATAGATCCAGAATAGAGCGCTTTTTTATAATTAGAGTTATAAACGTTCTTTGTATTTTGTGTCATTTGGGGCGGGTTAAAGTCTTATATTTGGGAGTTAAGTAAATGAGTGCAGATGCTGTAAGTAATAGCAAACGTCGCTTTCTGGTCGCAGCCACATCTGTGGTTGGTGCCGTTGGTGCTGGTTTTGTCGCTGTACCTTTCGTCAAATCATGGAATCCGGCTGCTAAAGCTTTAGCAGCCGGTGCACCTGTTCTTGCTGATATCAGCAAGCTTGAAGAAGGGCAAATGATCACAGTAGAGTGGCGCGGTAAGCCAGTTTACATATTAAAGAGAACAGATGAGAATCTGAAGGTGCTGGAGTCAGACGTCGATATGCTCGCTGACGTCAATTCTGATTTATCTAAGCAACCGGAATATTGTAAAAATATTGCACGGTCTTATGATGCTCATAAAAAAATCTCTCTAATGGAAGGTGTTTGTACTCACCTGGGTTGTGCTCCTACATACGTACCTGATTTAAATAACCCTTTTGCGGGTTCATTAGGTGCTGACTGGAAGGGTGGTTTTTTCTGTCCTTGTCATGGTTCTATTTATGACTTGTCTGGTCGTGTATACAAATCAATGCCGGCTCCAACTAACCTGCCTGTTCCTCATCATATGTTTAAGAGTGATACAGTAATCCTGATTGGTCAAGATGGGAGTAATGCATAATGGAACAAAAATCCAATGGTTTAATGGGCTGGATTGACGCCCGTTTTCCTGCTACAAAAACGTGGGAAAAACATCTTGCAAAATACTATACGCCAAAGAACTTCAACTTCTGGTATTTTTTTGGTTCTTTAGCCTTTATGGTTCTGGTGATTCAGATCCTTTCTGGTGTTTTTCTGACCATGTTTTATAAACCCGATACTGCTTTGGCTTTTCAATCGGTAGAAATGGGCATTATGCGTGACGTGGAATGGGGCTGGCTGATCCGCTACTTCCACTCTACCGGTGCTTCAGCTTTCTTTATTGTGATTTATTTACACATGTTCAGAGCTCTGATTTACGGGTCGTATAAAAAGCCCCGTGAGCTTATCTGGATATTTGGTATGTTAATCTTCTTGGTATTAATGGCAGAAGGTTTTATGGGTTATTTGTTACCCTGGGGGCAAATGTCTTTCTGGGGTGCTCAGGTGATTATTAATCTGGTCAATGCCATTCCATTTGTTGGCGAAGGGTTAAGTACCTGGGTACGTGGTGACTTCGTTATCGGTGATGCGACGTTGAATCGTTTCTTCTCCCTGCATGTTGCTGCTATTCCTTTGATCCTCGTTGCTTTGATTTTTGTTCACATTGTTGCTTTGCATGAAGTAGGTTCAAATAATCCCGATGGTGTAGAGATTAAGAAAAATAAAGATGAAAATGGCATTCCTAAAGACGGTATTCCATTCCACCCTTATTATTCTGTTAAGGATATCGTGGGTGTGATTGTCTTTTTAATGTTCTTCTCGATTGTGGTCTTCTTTATGCCTGAAATGTTTGGTTATTTCATTGAGCATGCGAACTTTGAACCTGCCAACCCATTAAAAACACCTGAACATATTGCACCAGTCTGGTACTTTACGCCTTACTATTCAATATTGCGTGCTGTTCCTAGTATTGCCGGTTCAGCATTCCCAGGTGTTATTGCCATGGGTGCATCAATTGTTATCTTGTTCTTCCTTCCATGGCTGGATCGTAATCCTGTTAAGTCAATACGCTATCGTACTGGGTGGTATAAAATACTGATTGTTATCTTTGTGATAACATTTATTATTTTGGGTATTTTAGGTACTTTATCGCCAACTAATGGTCGTACATTATTGGCACAGATTTGTACTGTTTACTATTTTGCTTTCTTCCTGTTGATGCCTTTCTACACGAAGCTTGAAAAGAATAAAACCGTTCCAGAAAGGACTACATAATGAAAAAGACAATCCTGGTTATGCTATTAACAACAATAGCAATGACTAATACTGCTCTGGTAATGGCTGGCGGCGGTGGCTATCCTAAATCTCCTGCTAATGTTGATGTTGATGATATGGCTTCACTACAACGTGGTGCCAAAGTATTTTCTGAATACTGCCTGAGCTGTCACTCAGCTAAATTTGTACGCTTTAATCGCGTTGCAACTGATCTGGGTATGACTGAAGCTGAAGTGATGGATAATTTAAACCCTCTGGGTGTTAAATTCGGCAACACAATGACTGCTGTGATGACAGAAGACTATGCCAAAGAATCTTTTGGTGCTGTTCCTCCTGATTTGTCACTGGTTGCTCGTTCAAGAGGTCTTGACTGGTTATACACTTATTTGACAGGTTTTTATGCTGACAGTAGCAAGACCACCGGTCATAATAATGCTATATTCAAAGATGTTGCTATGCCTAATATTTTTTGGAAACAAGAAGGTGTTAAAAAGCCAGTCTACGAAGAGCATGATGGTACTGTAGTTCTTGTCGGAGTTGAGGTAGTTGAAAAAGGCACCATGGCACCGGAAGAGTTTGATACTATGATCCGTGATCTGGTTGCGTTCCTGTCTTATATTGGTGAACCCAATCAAAGCTATCGTAAAAGCTTAGGTGTTTATGTTTTAGTCTTCCTGTTTGTCTTTTTTGGATTTGCTTACGCGATGAAGAAAGATTATTGGAAAGATGTTCACTAGGCATCAAGTTTAAAAATTGTGATTGTTTATTGCTTTTTTAATTAGTATAAAAAGGCAATAAAGCAATTATTGAAAGGGGGCTTCTAGCCCCCTGTTTGCGTTTTATGATTTCCTTATGGAGGAACTATGACTCAACTTACTAACAGAAGATCTATAATGACACTGTTTTCGGACGGCAATGATCTTTTGAGTCATCGAGTAAGAATGGTTTTGGCTGAAAAAGGCATTAACCATGAGATTATTAATATTGATCCAGATAATCTACCAGAAGATTTAATTGATTTAAATCCTTATAATACTGCACCGACTTTAGTGGATCGTGATTTACTACTCTACGATGCCCAGTTAATTATGGAATATCTGGATGAACGTTTCCCACATCCACCGCTAATGCCTGTTGACCCTGTTAATCGTGCAAAATTAAAAATGCTCCTGATCAGAATCAAGAAAGACTGGGATCCTTTAGTTGAAAAACTAATCGCCAAAACAGAAAAGCAGAGTGTCAAACAAAGAAAGGAATTACGTGAAAGCCTGACGACTATAGCGCCTGTTTTTGAGCAAAAAGCTTATTTTATGTCGGATGAATTTACTTTGGTTGATTGTGCTCTTGCGCCTCTTTTGTGGCGTTTGAATGAAATGTGTATTGAATTACCAGAATCTGCGATAGCAGTCACTCAATATGCCCAGCGTATTTTTGCAAGAGAATCATTTCAAGAAAGTCTTTCAGAAATGGAAGAAGATATGTAAGAATATACTAATGAGCAATTACTAGAAAGAACTTAATAGATATCTGTCATTATTGAATAGAATAATGACAGAGCATTTTTAAAAGAAATAAACAGGTTACCTATGACTCCAAGTCGCCCCTATTTATTACGTGGAATTTATGACTGGCTGATTCATAACGAGCAAACGCCTTACTTGCTTGTTGATGTAGAAGCTGAAGGCGTTATTGTTCCTCTGGAGCATGTGCAGGATGGTAAGATTATCCTGAATATCAGTTTGACTGCAACAAGAGATCTGGAATTAACCAATGATGGCGTAAGTTTTAATGCCCGCTTTGGTGGTAAGCCAATGGTTGTTAATGTGCCTATAATGGCCACTTTAGCGCTCTATTCAAAAGAAAATGGTCGAGGCATGATGTTTCCGGAAGAGACTGGCGATAATGATCCTTTATCACCTGATCCAACTCGTGGAAAAGATGAACCTCCTAAGAAGCCTCATTTGACCTTGGTTAAGTAAAGAAAAATAAGTGACCATGGGCTTAACAAGCGTTATTTAGGAATACACACTGAATAGTTACGAAAATTGCTTGATTTTGATCTGCCCTTAAATAAGGTTAACCGGATACCAAAGTACTAGCATTGCTGCTTATAGATGCTTGGCCGGTACGGCCGATAGTATTAATCCGGGAAGCTTTTTCCCGGATTTAAAATGTTATCGGGATCAAATTGTTGTTTAATTGCCTTCATATAAGCTAAACTTACACTATCTAATTCTTTAGCAACGTAATTCTTTTTAACCAGACCGATACCATGTTCACCTGAAAGAGTGCCGTCAAGATCAAGAACCAGACGAAACATTTCTTCAAGACAATCCAGAGCTTTAATTTGTAGCTGAGCATCATCGGGATCAGTGAGCAAATTAACATGGATATTGCCATTCCCGGCATGACCAAAATTCACGATAGGAATAGCATATTTTTTAGAAAGCTGGTCAAGACCCTTAATTAATTCAGGAATTCTGGATACGGGTACAACAACATCTTCATTAATCTTTTTAGGTGCTATTTTTCTCAGCGCAGGGGAAAGTGCTTTACGACTCCCCCAGAGGGCTTTGATTTCTTCTTTTGACTGAGCCTGATTGACTGCCAGACAGCCCTTGTTTTTTGCTGCTGAAATAATTGCTTGCAGGCCTTCATCAAGTGCACTTTTACTGCCATCCAGCTCAACCATCAGCATCGCTCCGGCATTAACAGGTAAATGGGCGGAAGAATAATCCCTGATCATATCAATGGCATGTTTATCAATAAACTCCAGAGCACAAGGGATTATGGGTTGCGCCATAATATCAGAGACGGCTTGAGCGGCACTATGGATTGAATCATAGCTGATTTGTAAGGTGCGTTTATCATCAGAAACAGGGATTAATTTCAATGTTGCCGCAGTGATGATTCCCAGAGTGCCTTCTGAACCAATAAGCAAACGAGTTAAATCATAGCCCACCACACCTTTGGTGGTTTTAACTCCGGTATGCAGTGTGTCAGCCTTGCCTGTTACCAGTGTGAGCTCCAGAACATTATCTCTAGTGGTGCCGTATTTAACTGCCCTTGGCCCGGCTGAATTATAGGCCAGATTACCACCGACAGTGCACACCGCACTGCTGGTTGGATCTGGAGCCCAGAAGAAGTTATGAGCTCCTGCGGCTTTCTGGATAGCCTGATTGGTTACACCAGGCTCAGTTGAAATTAATCGATTGGCAGGATCAATTTTTATTATCTGATTCATGCGCTCAAAAGAAAGAATGATGCCGCCCTTGTCTGGTACTGTGGCGCCTGTCGTTCCAGTGCCGGCACCGCGACTAATGATTGGCACCTTATATTGACGGCATAATGTGACTAATTGAACAATTTGCTGGTGACTACGGGCAAAAAGCACAGCAACCGGCACAGCATGGAGACGACTATTATCATAGCCGTAACTCCAGCAAAGTGATTGTTCAAATAAGCGGTCTTCCGGACTGAATAGCTGCTCAAGTTGAGCACGAAATTGAGTGTTCAGGAGAATTAAATCCGTTTGTCCTGGGGATTAGGATATTCAAATAATTTAATCACCCGTTTTACGCCGTTGGTTTTACGCGCAATTTCGGTGATTTGATCACCTTGTTTGCGTGTCACTAGACCCATTAAAAATACACTGCCGTTTTCGGTTACAACTTTTACCTGAGCACCGTCAAGTTCGCTCATATTGGTAAAAACTGAGGTTTTGATTTTACTGGTGAGGTATGTGTCATTAGTACGTGTGACCATTGAAGATGGTTCCCCAATTATGACTTCGTTGAAATGTCTTCTAACATTTTTAATTTGCTTAGCGATGTTGCTCAGCTTGATTTTCTGCTGCTCTGTAGGGGCTTCACCCGTGATCAGTAACTGACGATTATAGCTGGTTACATTAACATGTGTCTGGTCGCTGAGCTGTTCATCCTGATAGTAAAGGTAGGCAAATTTAGTTTTGATATTTTGATCTTCAACATAGTTTCCTGTTGTCCGCTTATCAAGGGCAACTGAGGTAGCAGCTACGGCGCCACCAACGACAGCAGTTGTACAGCCGTTGAGTAAATAAATGGTGCCAATGATGAGAAAAGTATATGCTAATGATTTCATAGGTAACTCCAGTCGTAATTGATGTGTATTATGTTGCTGATTGAGTCATACTTGCTGAATAAATACTATGCGCCAAAAAGCTGATGGTCAATCAAGTCACACAGAGCATGAATAATGCTAATATGTGCTTCCTGAATACGTGCTGTTTGCTCAGCGGGAACACGTAATTCAATATCATTGCCGCTTAAGTGTCTGGCAACCTGACCACCATTTTTACCGGTTAGGGCAATAACGGAGATTTCACGTTCATGAGCAGCCTCAACGGCCTGAACAATACTGTTTGATTGTCCACTGGTACTTATTGCGAGCAATATATCAGGCTCTCTGCCTAATGCGTGTATTTGACGAGAAAAAATTTCATCGTACTGGTAGTCGTTGGCAATGGAAGTGATTGCTGAACTATCGGTTGTTAAAGCAATAGCAGGTAATGCAGGTCGCTCAGCTTCAAAACGGTTAATAAGCTCTGAGGTAAAATGTTGTGAATCAGCAGCAGAGCCACCATTACCACAGGCCATAATTTTACCTTCACTGAGTAGTGATTGAACCATTAGATCGCCGGCAAGGGATATTTGCTGGGCAATGCTTTCGAAGGTTTTTTGTTTCACTGCAATGCTGTCAGCAAAAATTTTTTCTATCCGAGATATACTCATCGGGATCTTTTGTCCTTAAGCCTGTATGGCATTTTTAATCCAGTCAATTTCATCGGGTCTGGATTGAGTCTGAGAATTTATTGTAACAGCATCAATACGGCCAGCTAATTGATTAAATTGAGGATTTTTTATTAAAAAATATTGAATCGTTTTAATTATTTTTTTCTGTTTGGCGTAATTAATTGTTTCCAGAGGATGACCAAATTGGGTTTTCTTACGATATCTGACCTCAATAAAGACAATAAATTCATTATCACGCATAATAAGGTCAATTTCACCATGCTTATAGGAAAAATTTTCCTGTATACCCAATCAACTTGAAAATGCAGGATCGAACACTTGGAAATTATCATTAATTCGAGAATCTAATGATTTTCCAATGCTCGGTAAAA